>USIO01000024.1 GCA_900554815.1 uncultured Clostridium sp. | reverse complement strand
AACATTGCAATTTTTTTAATACTTCCTCTCGCCTGGCACTACCTTATTCATAAGAAGAAGAGAAACTACAAACTTCTATTTATTTTTTATAATTATTTACATATTTTAATATAATATGATATAATTTGTAAAAACATAAGAAAAACGAAGGTGATTTTTTGGAAGAATTACAGGAATTACAAGAAGAAACAGGAGAAACTATTAGTATATATAATGGTGAAAAAGGCAATATCACTCCTTTAAATAATACCATTACTCAAACTACAAACTGTCTTGCTCTAACTGTTGTAAAAGACTATAAACTAACAATATTTAAAAATGTTTTTAAAAAAAGCTTTAAAATAACTTGGAAAATTACTCTAAGTATAATTACCATGAACTTTTTAAACACATTTTTATAATTTATTCCCTTATAAAAATTTTTCTAATTGCTCTAAATATGGCAAATAATTTATTATTGCTAATTACTGCTAGTGTATTGCTTGAGTTTTTCCTACTAATTGTTATTATTTTTTTATCTAATTTATTTAATTGTTTTTCCTTATATAAAATATATCTTTCCCTTAGTGTATCTACATTAATTTCTTTTTCAAAATCAACTAATTTTTCCTTATACTCTTCTGTTTCTGGTATAGTCTCAATTAAATACAATACATTATTAAAATAAGATGTATAAATTAGTTCTTGTGTATCTTCATATATTTTGCATAATTTTTCTATTGTTTTTTCATTATACTTTGTACCGCAATTTTTGTTGTAGTTCATCAATTGCATCAAAACAACTTTGTATATCTTTAAATGCATCTTCTCCACAACAGTCTATAATTTCTAACTTGAATTTATCTGTACTAAATAATACACTATTTATTAAAGAATCCTCGCCAAAAAAATAAATTATTTTATTAATTAAATCACAAGTTAATGGATAGTAACCTTTTGTATTAGTTTGTAGATTTATTCCGTAAAAATTGATTCGTTCTTCTGGCATTTGCAACATTTTAGCCACAATATGTTGAACAGCAGCTTCATTCAAAGCCAATCCTCTTACTTTAAACTCTTCAAAATCGCAAATTCCTATCTTTTTTAAATTTCCATTTTCATCTCTTATATCTTGAAAATAATGTATTAGTTCATGTAATATGTAATAATCTTTACAATTAATTTCTATGCCATTTCTAAAATATATTGTATTATTTTTATATATATAATTTGCATTTCCAAGTCTTGTATCAAATTTAGCTATATACATTTTGCATTGAAACATCTTGTTATATATTTGTTCATAACTTAATTGTAAATTGTAAAATGAATATAACATTAATTCTAAAAATTCTTTTATTAAATTATTTTTTTCTTGAAAATTTAACTCTTTTATTGGTACAATTCCCATTTTATTTAATAATTTTTTTGTATTCATTTTTCTATTTCCTTTTTGTTTTATTATATAATAAATTGTTTTATTTTTATATTACATTTTGATTACATTTGACTTTTTTATGTTGACTGTGTTATAATTATAATATATCTTGGTGATTTTTAACTTTATTTTTTATTCTTGCTTAAAGGAGATGATTGTTATGGATAAAACAAATTGTTTAGCTTTAACTGTAAGAAAGGAATATAGATTAACCATTGTTCGTAATGTTAGTTTAAAAATGATTAAAATTTCTACCAAAGTTTTAATGTCTATCTTGTTGCTAAATTTATTAAATATAGTTATTTAAAAAAAGTTACTAAGTTTTTACTTAGTAACTTTTTTTGTTCTGGCTATATGCTTTATTGAACATGATATGATATTTTCAAAATGGATTCTGATGAATAACTACTTACATCCCAAGTAATTTTTTTGTCTGTATATGTTAAATAGTTTGCTGCTGCTTCAGTAGAGTTTGTTATTTCTATGTTTTTATCTCCTACTGTTAATATTATCTTATTTTTATCTCCATCCACTACTATATTTTGTGAATTTGTAATTTCTACAATAGCATTACCATTAACCGTTACTTGTTTATATTCTGGATCCGCACTAATAATTTCACTAAAATTAGTGACTAATTGTGTGTAATTATTTGATGTATATACTACTCCTCCCCCAATGTCTTTTAGTCTTTCATAACCTACTTTTCCTGGAGTTGCTGCATCTGCTCCAAATCCTATTGCATATACTTTGGCTTTTGCTCTAATTTCATCTGCCTTTGCTTTAATACCTGCTGCATTATTTAATAAATTTGTTTCTCCAGAAGGTTCTCCATCTCCAAAAAATATCATGATTTGTTCATAATCCTTATATTGCGGCATTCCTGCAATTCCACCATTACCATCTGAACCAAATAATGTAGTGTACGCTACTTCCAATCCAGCTCTCATATTAGTTCCATTTCCATTTGTAATTTTACTAATCGCTGTTTTAAAAGCTGTTGCCGTATCTTTAGTTGCTATATAACTATTGTTATTTCCAAAAGTAAATACCTTTGTATTTTCCCTTTTATTGAATGTTACAAGTGTAAATGTTACATCCTTATTTGCTTCTTTTTCATAAGTCTTTGTAATAAAGTCTATAATTGCATCTTTAGCTATTTTTAATCTTGTTTGTCCATTAACTTTATTATTTACCATCGAACTTGATGTATCTAACACTAGTAAAATGTTTGTTGAACCTACATTGTTTTTGTATTTTGTTACATTTACAAATTTTTCAATTGGATTTTCTACTGGTCCAACAGCTTCATTGTCAACATAAGCTGTGTTAATTACACTATCTCCTGCATTTCCTGATACTACTTTTACTGTAAAAGTAATTGTCTTGTAAGTTCCTTCTGAAATAGTTAATGCTAATGTTCCCTCATATAGTTGATTTACTTGTTCTTCTGTTAAATCAACACCATCTAGTTTTATACTTCCTTGTAAGGTAGTTTTCTCTGGTATCGTATCCCTCACAGTTACAGTTTTATAGATTTCACCTTTATTTTCTATTTTAATTGTATACGTAATTGTATCTCCAACCTGTACAGCATTTTCATTAATCAACTTTGTTTTTTCGTCTGCTGATGTTGTTGCTGTTTTTGTTGATACTATATTTGGTACTTTTATTGTATTAACTATCTTATTATTATTAATTGCTTTGGTATAATATTTTAAGTCTCCTGTTTGTACTTCTGCTTCATCAACTATGTATATAATCTGCTTTCTATCTGCATTATTGGAATCATATTTTGGTAAGTCTGTAAATGTCCAACTCCAAGTATTTGTATCTTTCCCTTTATTAGCTGACGTTATAACCTGCTCTGCCCATACATATCCAGTATTATCTTTTAATTGTATCTTAATCGATGTAGGTCTTTCTTGTAATAAATCATTATTATCAACCCATTCTTTTGTTACAGTTTTACTTATAGTTGGCTCTATGTAAGTATTAATTAAATGCATTGAATCTTTAGTATCTACTCTACAAGTATATCCATCTGGTACATCTACTTCTGCAATACTATATTTAACTTCTTTAATTGTTCCTGTTTCATATTTTTGTAATCCTGTAAATTCTGCTGTCCAATTATTTCCTGCTGTTAGTATTGCTGTTTTTCCTGATACTTCATTTCCATTTGCTAACAACTGTACTGTTATACTTTCTGGTCTTAGGTTTACATTATCTCCTTCCCATGTTTTTCTCGCTGTTTTAGTTACTGTAGGTTCTACATAAATATTTTTTACAATTAGTTCTCCTTCTTGAGTTATATCATAAGTTGTTTGATATCCCTCTAATTTTGTAATTTCATTTAGAGTATATTTTATTGGCGTTCTAGTTCCTGTTTTATATTTTTGTAAACCTGTAATTGTTGCTGTCCAGTTATTTGTTGTATTTAATACTATTGTTCTTTCTTCTTTTCCATCTGCTAAAATTTCAACTGTAATTCCTTGTCTTAAGATTATATTTTCGCTATCCCCAATCCATTCTTTTTTTACTGTTTTAGTTACTGTAGGTTCTGCATAAGTATTAGTAATTGTCATTCCATTTACTGTGCTTGTGTATCCTTCTGGTACATTTACTTCTTTAATTGTATAGACAATTTCTTTTCCAGCTGAATCATATTTTGGTAAATTTTTAAATGTACCTTTCCATTGTTCTTCTGCTTGTAATGTTAATGTTTTATTTGTTTTAACATTATTTGCATATATCTCAACAATAATATCATTTCTTAGGGTCTCATTATCATTTTCCCAAACTTTACTAATTTCTTTTTCAATATACTTTTTATCTGCTTTGTCTACTACTTTATTTCCTATAGACGCTTGATTTGCAATTTCTTTTTCTGTTTCACCATTTTCAAAAGGTTTAACTTTTACATTAAAAGTTAATTCTACAGGATTTTGTGGTTTTACTTCTATATCTTTCCATTCAATAGTATTTGTAGTTTTATTGTAAGTACCTTTTTCATCAACAGATTTTTCAACATAAGTTGTTCCTTCTGGGATTTTATCTGTTACCGTTACTTTTCCTGCTGCATTTCCACTATTGGTTAGGGTTATTGTATATTTTATTGTTTCTCCTACTTTTGCTTCTGTTTTGTCTGCTGTTTTGCTTCCTGTTATGTTTGCTATTTTTGTTTCTGGTTTGTCTGGTATTTCTTCTTCGTCTATTGTTGCTGTATTTATTACTGATGTTGTTGTATCTTTATTTACTACTACTTCTAGTGTTAGTTCTACTCTACCCCCTGCTGCTACTTCTACTTCTTCCCATACCATTTCGTTTGTTTCTTTGTTGTATCCTTCTATTGTTTCGTCTTTTATTGTTGTTCCTTCTGGAATCTTATCTGTTACTGTTACTTTTCCTGCTGCATTTCCACTATTGGTTAGGGTTATTGTATATTTTATTGTTTCTCCTACTTTTGCTTCTGTTTTATCTGCTGTTTTGCTTCCTGTTATGTTTGCACTTAAGTTTTCGGTTTCGTTTGTAGGAGTTTCTCCAACTACTGCAATATTTTTAATGCTTCCTGTAACATCTTTATTAACAGTTACTTTAAATTCAATATTTTTAGTTTCTCCTGGTTTTACAATAACTTCATCCCAATCAATATTTCCATTTGTTTTGATTCCATTATCTGTAATAGAATTTTCTACAAGAGTAGTATTGGCTGGTATTTGGTCTGTTACTTTTGTAACTGCATCAACATTTCCAGTATTAGTTATTTGAATTGTATAATTAATTGTATCTCCTGGTTTTGCTGCATCATATACAATATTTTCATTTCTTGTAACTTCTGCAATTTTTTCTGTTTTTAAAACAGGATTATGTACTGTATTTGTAGCATCTCCATTAACAACTGCTATGTTTTGTATTGTTCCTTCTACATTTTCTTCAACAACAGCTACAAATTTAAAGCTTACTTGTTCTCCTGCTGGGATGTCAGAAACCCATTGAACATTTTCGTTTTTTAATGTTCCGTTAGAGTCTATTTCTTCTACTATTATTCCTTCTGGAATTTTGTCTATTATTTTAATGTTTTTAGCCACAACATTACTTGTATTTTTTACACGAATTTCATAAACAATTCTTTCTCCAGATTGAACAGAATTGTATTTTGATTGTTCTGGCAAAGATATCTCTGTGTTATTTGTAAAGTCTGTTTCTGTATAACTTATTTTTTCAATTTCTAATTTTGTATTATTTAAATACCTGCCAGTTGTATCTGCTATAGTTGCTAAGCCAATTGGTGTCCATCCAACTAAAAAATCTTCTGATACTAACCTGTCTGCATATGTTATTGATTCTTCTGGTGTTGTTTGTGAATCTGCATTATTATTTTCAGTATTTTCTTGGTTGTTAGAAGTTGTTGTTTCTTGGTTGCCTTGGCCTTCTGGAGTTGTTTGTTCTGACGTTGTTTCTTGTTGTTGGTTTTCATCTGTTGGTATTGTTTGTTGTTCATCTTCATCTGTTGGTATTGTTTGTTCCTCTTGTCCTGTTGTGCTGTTTGTTGGCTCTTGAATTGTGTTGTTGCTTATTTCATTATATGCTGTAGCACTTGTTGAGCCATCGTCTTTTAAAAATAAGGTAACGCCAGTAACAGTTCCTGCCAAAAGAACTACAAGAATTGCAACTAATGCAATCATTCTCTTATTTTTAGAAGATTGTAGTTTTCCTTTCATTTTTTTCCCCCCATTTTAACTATTTTTTAAATAACTTCTTCTCTTGCTTTTAGAATAAGTCTTTCCTTGTTTCCATTACTACATGTAATTAGAGTTACTTCTCTTGTTCCATATTCGTCAGTTTCTATAACAGAAATATTATTTGGATCCGTAATAAATTTTTCATAGATAATATAATTTTTAGTTATTCCTTTCATATCTGTTAGTTCAATTTTATCTCCGGTTTCTAATTGTTTTGTCTTTCCAAACATTGTTCCATCATAGTTATTATGTCCTGCTAGGCTTAAGTTGCCTATTTCATTAACACCATTCCCCCAAAATTTTGTAATAGATAATCTCATTGTAGTATTATTTGTTATTTCTAATATTGGATATTCTAGTTCAATACTAGGAATTTTTATTATACCTACAACTCTGTATTCTTTATAATACATTTGTTTTTCTTGGGTAACTTCTTCTTGTGTAATTTCTTTATTAATTGTTTCTATAACTTTGCTTAGTTCTTGTTCATTAATTTGATTTTTTGTATATTTTATAGCAATTAACGCTACTACTATAATAATGGCAATAATAATCATTACTAATAGTATGTTGCAAATTTTTTTCATGTTTCACCTCTAGTTTTTAGATGTGTTGTCTTTTTTTATTGCCACTTTTCTAATAATCAAAACAACAATAAGTGCTACTACTAAAGCAGCTAATATAATAAATAAAGTAGGGTCATCTGCTGTTACAGGTAATTTAGTTGTTACTTTTTCTGAAATAACTTCTTTTTTGTAATCTTCAAAACAGTTTAAAAATTGTACATCTAGTTTTATGTTATTACCATTTTCGTTTTTTAGCCATAAAATGTATTGTTCATCATCTTTTGCTTCTTCTGGTTGTAAAATTTCATTATTTTCAACAAGAGTCCAGTTTGCATCAGTTGTTGCTGGTACTAATTCTTGGTATAGTTTTGAAAATTCTTTTGCTACTTCTAATTTTGAATAAATATTGTTTTGTATTTGATTATTAGAAATTTTTTCAGCTAATTTAATAAATTCACTATATTTGCCATCATTTGGTACTTTAAGTAGCTGATAATAAGTTGTTCCTTCTTCTTGTACTGCAACTTTTCCTACTGTTTTAGTAGTTTCAACACCATTAATTATTTCTGTAGGCTTGTTTAGTATTTGTGTTGTATCTACTTGAATTATTTTAGTAATGTTGTTTGCAAGTTCAGCTTCTTCATCTGTTATTGAATCATTTAATTGTACTTCTATGCCTTCTACAAAGTAAGTGCCGTCTAAGCTTCTTGCCCATAAATATGTAGATTGTGCAAAGTACATTTTATATAGATTTTCATCCACATATGCTATATAATTTGCTCCTTCTTCTGCTGTATCTGTTGCAGCATTTCTATAGCTTAGTTCTTCTTTGTTGGCATTTTTATCATTTGAAAAAGCAAACTCAAAAGATTCTTCTAAGTGGTTCTGTATATAAATCATGTACTCTTCGTTTGCTTTTTGTAAAATTTGTATTTTTTCATTTGTTGCAAAAATTGATGTTACACTAACTACCAATATAGAAAATATAATAATTGCTAACATCAATTTTAATTTAGAATGTTTCATTCTTTTTCCCCCTTATACAAAATTTATTTTTTACCATATTATGGTTTTATGTTGTAAAGTTCTGCCTTTTTTAGACGGATTTATTATATTATGTAATTGCAAATTTGTAAAGGCTTTTTTGTAAAAAAGTTAAATTATTTATATATTTTATGTTAATTTACTTTTCCATTTTTTGTATTAATTCGTCAATTTTATTTAATTTTATATATTATTTGCTTTGGCAATTTATAATGATTGTATTTTTAGTGTTCAGTATATTTTTATGTATTATAAAAAAAGATATATCTTATTAATAGATATACCTTTTCTTTTATACTAGAACTTAATTTCATTTTCAATATTTAACAATCGGTTATATTTTGCTACTCTTTCTGTTCTGCAAGGAGCTCCTGTTTTTATTTGGTCTGCATTAGTTCCGTACTGCAATATCTGAAATTGTTGTATCTTCTGTTTCTCCTGAGCGATGAGAAATAATAATCTTATATCCATTTCTTTTTGCTAGTTCTATTGTATCTAGTGTTTCTGTTAATGTACCTACCTGGTTTGGTTTAATTAAAACACTATTTGCAACATTTTTGTTAATTCCCTTGTGTACTCTTTCTAAATTTGTTACAAATAAGTCATCTCCTACTAACTGTATTTTATTGTTTAATCTTTTAGTTAGTTCTTGCCATCCTGTCCAGTCTTCTTCTGCTAGTCCATCCTCAATAGAAATAATTGGATATTTATTTACTAAGTTTTCTAAGTAGCCTATCATTTCTTCTGTTGTTTTATATTGGCTTGTTTTCCAAAAATAATATCCTTCTTGATTGATTTTTTGGGACTCTTTAAACATTTCTGTACTTGCTACATCCAATGCTAAGGCTATATCTACTCCTGGAACGTACCCTGCTTTTATTATTGCTTTTACTATAGAGTCTAAAGCTTCTTCTTCATTTTGTAGATTAGGTGCAAATCCTCCTTCGTCTCCAACAGATGTGGAATATCCATTTTGTTTTAGTACATTTTTAAGATGATGGTAAGTTTCTACTCCCATTTTTAGTTTGTCGCTAAAACTTTGTCCGCTTATTGGTACAATCATAAATTCTTGTATGTTAATATTATTATCTGAATGTTTTCCTCCATTTAGTATGTTCATCATGGGGGTTGGCAATTGTTTTGCATTTGTTCCTCCAATATAATTATATAAGCTCATTCCTAGTGAATTTGCAGCAGCTTTTGCAACTGCAATAGAAACACCTAATGTTGCATTAGCGCCTAGTTTGGATTTATTTTTTGTTCCATCTAGTTCTATTAAATAGTTATCAATTTTTATTTGTTCATATACATTTTTCCCTTCTAGTTTTTTGCTGATCCTTCTGTCAATATTCTCAATAGCCTTTTTTACACCATTACCTTGATATCTTGTTAAATCATTATCTCGTAGTTCAACTGCTTCAAAAGTGCCAGTTGAAGCTCCTGAAGGTACAAGCGCCACACCACAAAATCCTCCTTCTGTAATTACTTCTACTTGTACTGTTGGCTTTCCTCTAGAATCTAGTACTTCTAAAGCATTGATCTGTTCTATTTTTAAAAAATCCCTCATAAAAACCTCCTAATTAATATGGTATTATTATAACCATATTAATTAGAAGGTATGTAAAAAATAAATACTTTGTGTTCGTCAGTTTTTTGTAATATTAAAGTTAAGTTATATTAAGGCTTTCAAAAAGTTCGGCGAAAGCTATTATTGGCTGGGGTACTAGGATTCGAACCTAGGAAATGTCGGAGTCAGAGTCCGATGCCTTACCACTTGGCGATACCCCATTATATTTTTTATAAGACAATTAATCTTGTTATTGCAGAAAATTTATACTGAGTAATTTATGTATAATACATATACTAGCACATTTTTGTTAAATGTGCTAGTAGTTTATTAAATTTTTATTTAAAATTTTTTCAAATTCTAGATAATTAGGTATATTTTTTTCTAATAACTCGTAGAATTTCTTAGAATGTGTTCTATATTTTATGTGGCAAAATTCGTGTGTAATAATATATTCAATTAGTTTTTTATTAAGTCTTACAATATCTGGGTTTATTATAATTTTGCTTTCTGGCAAGAATTTTGCAACTATATTTTTCATTCTTTTTATTTCGTAATCTTCTGGAGCTATTCCTGTTGTTATTCTTACCTTTTCCATTGTATTTTCTATTTGTTGAGTTGCAAGTCTATCATACATTTTTTCTAATAAAATTTGTATAATGTCTGTGCAGTCGATTTTTTTATATTTAACAGGCATTTCAACTTTTACAACATCATTTACTAGTTCTAGTCTAGGTAAATTTATATTTTTATATAAAATTTTAAGCAAAAAATCTTCACCAAATATTTTTACTGTTTTATTTTTAATATAGTTTCTGCTCGCAATTTTTTTGTCTTCAAATTCTCTTAATTTTTCTGCAATCCATTTTTCTTTTTCTTCAACATATTTTTGTATTTTTTGTGTAGGCAAATACCATGGTGCCCTTACAATAACTTGCCCATTTTCTACACATATGTATATTCCGGAATCTTTTGCTCTATCTATTGTATATGCAATTATATTTTTTCTTATGCTATTCATAAAAATACCTCCAAATAGAAAAAATGTTCTATGAACTTTTGTTTGTTTTATTTTAATATTTTTATTTTTATTTGTCAAGTACTTTTTGCGAATTTTTGTTTGTTTTTTAAAAAATTAAAAGAGCGTAATGCTCTTTTAATTTTTATGAAGATATTATATGCTATTCCCTGGCTTCTTCTACTGCAACTGCAACAGATACTGTAGCTCCAACCATTGGATTATTTCCCATTCCAATTAATCCCATCATTTCTACATGGGCTGGTACTGATGAAGAACCTGCAAATTGTGCATCTGAGTGCATTCTTCCCATTGTGTCTGTCATTCCATATGAAGCTGGTCCTGCTGCCATATTGTCTGGATGTAGTGTTCTTCCTGTTCCTCCTCCTGATGCTACAGAAAAATACTTCTTACCTGCTTCTATTCTTTCTTTTTTATATGTTCCTGCTACTGGGTGTTGGAATCTTGTTGGATTTGTTGAATTTCCTGTAATCGAAACATCAACATCTTCTAGCCACATAATAGCTACACCTTCTCTAACATCATTTGCTCCATAGCAGCGTACCTTGGCTCTTTCTCCATTTGAGTATGCAATCTCTTCTATTATATTAACTTTACCAGTAAAAAAGTCAAAATCTGTTTTTACATATGTAAATCCATTTATTCTTGATATTACTTGTGCTGCATCTTTTCCAAGTCCATTTAAAATTACTCTTAATGGTTCTTTTCTTACTTTATTTGCTGATTTTGCAATTCCAATTGCACCTTCTGCTGCTGCAAAAGATTCATGTCCTGCTAAAAATGCAAAACATTTTGTTTCATCTGATAGTAGCATAGAGGCTAAGTTTCCATGTCCTAGTCCAACTTTTCTATCATCTGCAACAGAACCTGGTATGCAGAAAGCTTGTAATCCTTCTCCAATTGCTTTTGCAGCATCTGCTGCTTTTTTGCATCCTTTTTTTATAGCAATTGCTGCTCCTAAAGTATATGCCCAACACGCATTTTCAAAACAAATTGGTTGAACTCCTTTTACAATATTGTATGGATTAAAACCTTTTTCTGTGCAAATAGATAATGCATCATCAAAATCTTTAATTCCGTATTTTTCCATTATTGGTTTTATTTGTCCTATTCTTCTTTCATAACTTTCAAATAGTGCCATTTTTATTCCTCCTATTTATAATTTTCAAAAAATTAAAATCAGTTAAATTAAATAGTTTTATTCTTTTCTTGGATCAATTTTCTTTAGAGCTTCATCAAATCTTCCATATTTGCCAGAAGCTTTTTCTATTGCTTCCATAGGTTCTATTCCTTTTTTTATATTTTCCATCATTTTTCCTAAGTTTACATATTTGTATCCAATTATTTGATCATCTTTGTCTAATCCAATTTCTACTATATACCCTTCTGCTAACTCCAAATATCTTGGTCCTTTGGCTAAAGTAGAATAAATAGTTCCTACTTGACTCCTGTGTCCTTTTCCTAAGTCTTCCATTCCAGCTCCTATTGTAAGTCCACCTTCTGAAAAAGCTGACTGTGTTCTTCCATATACAATTTGTAAAAATAGTTCTCTCATTGCTGTATTAATAGCATCACATACTAAGTCAGTATTTAATGCCTCTAAAATTGTTTTTCCTACTAATATTTCTCCAGCCATTGCTGCTGAGTGTGTCATTCCAGAGCATCCTATTGTTTCTACTAATGCTTCTTGAATAATTCCTTCTTTTACATTTAATGTTAATTTACATGCACCTTGTTGTGGAGCACACCATCCAATACCATGAGTTAATCCAGAAATATCTTTAATTTCTTTTGCTTTTACCCATTTTCCTTCTTCTGGAATTGGTGCCGGTCCATGGTCAACTCCCTTTGCTACTTTACACATTTCTTCTACTTCTTTTGAATAAATCATAAATTTTACTCCTTCCTTTACTTGATTAATTAAAATTTTTATTTTCTTATGTTAATTTTATGTGAAATAGTTAAAAGCTTTTTTATTTTTTTCTTTATATGAGCCTTCCTGATAAAATGTTCTTTCTTTTTTTTCTATATATTTTTGTATTAGTTCTCTTTCTTTTTTTGTATATGTGCTTAAGTCCTTTTGTACATATTGGTACTTCCATATAATATGTCTTTCCAAGTTAGAATATTCAGATAAGGTTATGTCATCATAGAAGTATTCAATTGTAAAACATAAATTTTTTATTGTTATTGTTAAATTTGTCCAAACTTTTTCGTTATTTTTAATAAACTCTTCTCTTAGCTGTTTAAATAATACATATAACTCATTTATCAGCTTTGAATAAACCTCATCTGATATATTAAATTTGTCTGGGATTTCATATACATTAACTGGGTTTCTTTTAAGCAGTCCTTTTGGAGTATAGTAAAAATACATTTCTCCAATTGGACTTTCTTTTATAGATTCTATTATAGAACAATATAAGTATATGCTTTCAAAGTTCTCTGGTATCATTTGAAATAACTGATTCTGTATTTGTGAATATAGTCTTCTTATAGCTAGTGTTTCTTTCAAAGGTGTCACTCCTTTTTTATCAAACTATTTCCTGTCATTTCTGCTGGTTTTTCTAATCCCATAATATCTAGCATTGTTGGTGCTAAGTCTGCTAGTCTTCCTTCTGAAAGTTTTATAGAATCTAGTCCAAATATAATTAATGGAACAGGATTTGTTGTATGTGCAGTATGTGGCTCTCCTGTTTTATAGTCTATCATCTGCTCTGCATTTCCGTGGTCAGCTGTAATTAATGCTACTCCTTTTTTATTGCTAACTGCTTTAATAACTTTTCCAATGCAAGTATCAATAGTTTCAACTGCTTTTATTGCCGCTTCTAAGTTACCAGTATGTCCAACCATATCGCAATTAGCATAGTTTAGTATTATGCTATCATATTTGTTAGAATTAATTGCTTCAATAACTTTATCTGTAACTTCAATTGCACTCATTTCTGGTTTTAGGTCATACGTTTGTACTTTAGGAGATGGAACTAGTATTCTGTCTTCTCCTAAATACTGTTTTTCTTCTCCTCCATTAAAGAAGAAAGTTACATGTGCATATTTTTCGGTTTCTGCAATTCTTAGTTGAGTTAATCCATTGTTGCTTATATATTCTCCAAATGTATTTTTTATTTCATCTTTTTTAAATGCAATGTGTACATTTGGCATTGTTTCGTCATAATTTGTAAAGCAAACATAATATACATCTAGTAGTTTTTTCTCAAATTCTTTAAATTCGTTGTCAACTATGCTTCTAGTTATTTCTCTTGCTCTATCTGGTCTAAAGTTAAAGAAAATAATAGAGTCATTTTGTGTAATTGTTGCCGTTGGGTTACCTTCTGCATTTACAATTACAGTTGGTTTTACAAATTCATCAAATATTTCTTGTTGATAAGAGCTTTCTATTGCAGTAATTGCACTAGTTGCCTTTTCTCCTTCTCCATTTACTAAAGCATTGTAAGCTAGTTGTACTCTTTCCCAACGTTTGTCTCTATCCATTGCGTAAAATCTTCCCATAATGCTTGCAATCTTTCCAACACCTTTTTCTTCCATTTTCTTTTCTAATTCTACAATATAATTTTCTGCAGATGCTGGAGGAGTGTCTCTTCCATCTAAGAAGCAATGTACATATACATCTTCAAAATCTTTTCTTTTGGCAAGTTCTAGTATTGCATACAAATGGCGAACATGACTATGTACCCCTCCGTCAGATAATAATCCAAAAATATGTAATTTAGAGCCATTTTTCTTACAGTTTTCAATAGCATTTACTAGTTCTTGGTTGCTAAAGAAATCTCCTTCTTCAATAGATTTCGTTATTTTAGTTAGGTCTTGATATATAATTCTTCCAGCTCCAATATTGGTATGGCCTACTTCTGAATTTCCCATTTGCCCTTCTGGCAAGCCAACATCTAGCCCACTAGTATGTATTATTGTATTAGGATTTTGTTTTAATAATTTGTCAATATTATGAGTTTTGGCAATCTTTATTGCATTTCCATTTTCATTTTCGTTTATTCCAAATCCATCAAGAATTATTAACATTGTTAATCTTTTATTCATTTTTGCCTCCATTTGAACTTTATTGTTTTTTGTCTATTTTTTAGTTAATGTTTATTATTTTTGCCTTATATGTAATTTACAATTTTGCTAAACTCTTCTGCATCTAGGCTGGCTCCTCCAACAAGTCCACCGTCTATATCTGACATTTCAAATAGTTCTTTTGCATTAGAAGACTTTACACTTCCACCATATTGTATAATTACTTCATCTGCAATGTTTTTTCCATATTTTTTAGCAATTTCTTCTCTTATTGCTTTAATTGCTGTATTTGCGTCTTCTGCTGTTGCAGTTTTTCCAGTTCCAATAGCCCAAATTGGTTCATATGCAATAATAGTATTTTTTACTTGTTGTTCGGTTAAATCTTTTAATGCTAGCATTGTTTGATTAGTAATAATATTATTTGTAATTCCTTTTTCTCTTTGCTCTAATGTTTCTCCAACACATACTATTGGTTTTAGTTCGTTTATAAATGCTGATTTTACTTTTTTATTAACACTCTCATCTGTTTCTCCATAATATTGCCTTCTTTCAGAATGTCCTATAATAACATATTCTACTCCAATTGATTTTAACATACTTCCAGAGATTTCTCCAGTATATGCTCCTTTTTCTTCAAAATGCATATTTTGTGCACCTATTTTTATATTTGTATTTTGCGTATTTAATAAACAATAGAATAAATCTATGTATGGAACACAAAGTACTACTTCATTATTTGTATCTTTTATTAACGGTTCTAGCTTTTGAATAAAATCAATTGCTTCATTGGGAAGTTTATTCATTTTCCAATTTCCTGCAATTACTTTTTTGCGCATAGCAATTCCCCTCCATCATTTTTTTTATAATATACATTATTTCTTTTTTAGTTTTATCTGTATAGTCATTGTATATAATATAGTCAAACTGTTTTTGTAATTTTTTATTATTTTTAAACTCATCTAGTTGTTGTTCTATTTCCTTTATTCTTGATTGTTCTATTTCCTTACTTAGTTTTCTTTTATATAACTCGTTTTTTGCCAATGTAATGTCTTTTGGGATAATGTAAAAAGATAATATATTATTACTTATTTTTTTGAATTCATATATTGTATTATAATGTAGTTCTGTAACAGAATTTTCTTTTGAAAGTAAATCTTCTTTTTTATAAGCATATTCATTACCTAAAAACGTAAAATCTACTAATATGTTTTTATCTTTTTTTAAATTTTCAAATTGTTCTAGTGTTACAAAATATTTATCTATTCCATTAATTTCTTGTTCTCTTTTTTCTCTAGTGGTTACAATTGCCATATTCTTGAATTTTAAATCTTGTATTATACAGTTTTTAAAATATGACTTTCCTACTCCAGTTATTCCAGATAATGTTACTATCATTATTATTCTCTCTCTTTACCAATGTTTTGGCTTCTATTTACTTTTTGAAATATTTCTTCCATTTGTTCATTATATGGAAATTTGGTTTTTCCTTGTCTTATTAGTTCAAAAACCTCATCCATAGGTATCCAAAATATATTATCAACTTCGTCTTTTTGTATGTTTATTGTTTCGTTATTATAATTACATAGAAAAAATTCTATTTTAAATTTTCTTTTACCTTTTGGGTTGTCAAATATAAGCGGTAGCGTTCCTATTGTTCTTAATTGATTTTCTTTTTTTACTTTTATCCCAATTTCTTCTTGTAATTCTCTTTCCATTGCCTGTATTGAGTTTTCTTCTTTGTCTAAGTGTCCAGATACTAAATCAATTTTTCCAGGAGTTAATCCTTTACTAACTCTTCTTTCTAATAGTATTTCTCCTTTTTTATTAACAACAAAACAGGAAACACCCTTTAGCCATTTATTTTGCCTTGTCTCATATTTAGGATTTATTCTTCCTACAAAAGAGTTGTCTTGTTCGTACATATTGTAGTATGGAAAATCTTTTGCTTTTTGAGAATTAGTTTTATATCTTCCATTAGGCATAAATTTTATTTTATCTCTAAAATCGTTCATTTAATTTCCCTTCTATTTATCTTGTAAACATTCAATTCCTGGTAACTTTTTGCCTTCTAAAAATTCCAATGATGCTCCTCCACCTGTTGAAATATGCGTCATTTTGTCTGATAGTCCCATTTTTTCTATAGCTGCTGCTGAGTCTCCTCCTCCTATAATTTTAACAGCATCCAAATTAGCCAATACTTTTGCAATTTCTTCTGTTCCTTTCTTAAATTTTGCAAATTCACATACTCCTAAAGGTCCATTCCATACTATTGTTTTTGCTCCTTGTAAAGCTTTAGTAAATTTTTTAATTGTGTCTGGTCCAATGTCTAGGCCTTCCCAATCATCTGGTATTTCTTGTGAGTGTACAAATTTGTCTTCTGCATCATTTGAATACTCTGTAGAAATGTGTGTGTCTATTGGCAATAGCACCTCTACTCCTTTTTCTTTTGCTTTTTCTATTAATTTATTGGCTAGATCTAGTTTATCATATTCGCAAATTGATTTTCCAATTCTGTGACCTCCGAGCTTTTAAAAATGTAAATGCCATCCCTCCACCAATAATTAGTTTGTCTACTTTCTCTAATAAGTTTTCAATTACGCCTATTTTATCTGAAACCTTTGCTCCTCCTAAAATAGAAACAAAAGGTCTTTCTGGGTTTTCTAGTTTAGATCCTAAAAACTTTAGTTCTTTTTCGATTAGAAATCCTGAAACAGCTGGTAAATAATCTGCTACTCCTGTTGTTGAACTATGTGCTCTATGTGCTGTTCCAAAAGCATCGTTTACATAAATTTCTGCTAAAGATGCAAATGCTTTAGAAAGTTCTGGGTCATTTTTTTCTTCCCCTTGTTCAAATCTAACATTTTCTAATAGAACAATTTCTCCATCTTTCATATTATTTGTTAATTCTCTTGCATTTTGTTCAACTACATCTTTAGATAGTTTTACTTCTCTTCCCAATAGTTTTGTTAGTTCTTCTGCAACTGGTTTTAGAGAGTACTTTGGATTTATTTCTCCCTTAGGTCTTCCTAAATGAGAACATAGTATTATTTTCGCGTTATGCTCTAGTAAATACTGTATAGTTGGAAGTGCTGCAACAATTCTTCTATTATCTGTAATTGTACCATTTTCATCTTGTGGTACATTAAAGTCACATCTTACTAAAACTTTTTTATTAGAAACATTAATGTCTCTAATTGTTTTTTTTGCCATATTACCATCTCCATTATTTAAATTTGATTTTTTAAAAATTAAATAAAGAGATAATTCGCTTTATTTTATTTTTGGTATTACTAATTACCTCTTTATTTAATAAAACCATTATTTTTTATCAACACTTGAAATATAACATGCTAAGTCTACTAATTTATTTGAGTATCCCCATTCATTATCATACCAAGCTACTAGTTTAACAAATGTGTCTGTTAGAGCAATTCCTGCTTTACTGTCGAAAATAGATGTGTGAGCATCGTGAATAAAGTCTGAAGAAACAACGTCTTCATCTACATATTCTAGTATTCCTTTTAATTCATTTTCAGATGCTTTTTTAATTGCTTCACATATTTGTTCATATGTTGCTGGTTTCTCTAGATTACAAGTTAAGTCTACAACAGATACATCTACTGTAGGCACTCTAAATGCCATACCTGTTAGTTTTCCATTTAGTTCTGGTATAACTTTTCCTACAGCTTTTGCCGCCCCTGTTGAAGAAGGAATAATATTTGCTGCTGCAGCACGTCCACCTCTCCAGTCTTTTTTAGAAGCTCCATCTACTGTTTTTTGTGTTGCTGTTGTGCTATGGACTGTTGTCATTAGTCCATCTTTTATTCCAAAATTATCGTTAATAACTTTTGCAAGTGGAGCTAAACAGTTTGTTGTGCAAGATGCATTTGAAATAATATTCATACTTGGATCGTATTTTGTATTATTTACTCCCATTACAAACATAGGAGCATCTTTAGAAGGTGCACTAATTATAACTTTTTTTGCTCCTCCTTCTAAATGTGCACTAGCTTTTTCAATGGTTGTAAAAACGCCAGAGCACTCTAGTACATATTCTACTCCATCTATTCCCCAAGGTATATTTTTGGGATCCATTTCATTATATACTTTTATTTCTTTTCCATTTACAATTAGTTTTCCAGCTTCTGCTTTTACATCTCCTTTAAATCTTCCATGAACTGTGTCATATTTTACCATATATGCCATATAATCTGCATCAATAAATGGGTCATTGATTGCAACAACTTCCACTTCTTCTTTTTCTAATGCTGCCTGAAATGTTAAGTTTCCAATTCTTCCAAAACCATTAATTCCGATTTTAACTGACATAAAAAAATCCTCCAATTCTGATACTTAAAAATAGTATCTATAAAAATTTTGTCCATTCTAAGACTTTTTTATTTTATAATAAAAAAATCCACTTTTCAAGAGGTATTGTCTATTTTTTATAAGGTATATAAAATAAATTCATTTTTTTATTTATTTTTTATTTTGTTTATGTTAAAATATTTTTATAGTGTTTTTATTGCATAGGGGGAATATATTTTGAAAAAAGTTGAAACCATTGCTATAATTGTATTATCTATTATTGCTGTAGTTTGCATTTCTATTTTTTTATATCAATTTTTTGTGTCTGGTGGAGATGCGCCAAAAGATTCTAAGCCTATTACTGGTACAAATCAAACATTAAAAGAAAATAATAATTTTGTAGACATTACAAGCAATAATTTAAGCAATTATACAAATGATAACTCTGATTTGGATATTACTAAATATAATTGCGAAGAAAATAGTTTGAATACTTCTGATAGTTCTGATTTAGATATTACATATAAAGGAAATAATAATTAATATTAAAACATTATTGATTAATCTTTCTAGCAAGACTCTAATAATTTTTAGCATAATATTTTTTATTATAAAAACACATAAATCCTACGCGAATCTATGTGTTTTTTTTTATTTATTTTTTTTAGATCCAAATGTTATTTCTTGGAATAAGAAGTCTTTTACTTTTCCAAAATTAATTTCTTGAAACCAAAAATCATGAACTTCTTTTAAAACTTTTTCCTGATGAGGAGTCATTGTAATTACTACATCTCTGCTAACATCTTGTAATAGAAAAGCCTTTATTTTTCCCCAAATACTAACTTCTTTTGGCAAATTATTTGCTACACTAGCTTGTCCAACTCCTGCTCCAACATTTACTTCTCCTATTGGATTTTCAGCAATTCCAGGATTATTTATTTTTTGTTCTTCCATATACTTATTTTCCTCCTTTGTTATTTCTTTCCTTATAATAATGTATTTATACTACAAAAATTTTTTTTTTTCAAGTAATTTACTAATCTTTATTATTAAATGTTTGTTACACAAATATTACGTTTCTGTTACATTTTTTATTTTTCCAACTAACATTAAGTCTGAAATTCCTGTTATTTCTACATTTTTTATTGTGTTTTCTATATTATCTTTATTTACTATGACTTCTAAGTAATTACTCGTATGCCCTTTAGTATAGTTTACATTTTGTTTTTCAAATAATACTTCTACTTCTTTGCCTATATAATTGTTTAAAAAATTTTTTTCATTTAAGTTAGATAATTCAATTAGCTTGTGACTTCTTTTTTCTTTAACTATATTTTCTATTTGATTAGGCATTTTTGCAGCTTTTGTTCCATTTCGTGGAGAATATGGAAAAATGTGCATTTTATAAAAGCATATTTTTTTTAAGTATTGATAAGTAGTGTAAAATTCATTATCTGTTTCTCCTGGGAATCCAACAATAATGTCTGTTGTTAATGCTGCATTAGGATAATATGTTCTTAAGAGTACTACTGCATCTTGGAATTGTTCTACTGTATACTTTCTGTTCATTCTTTTTAATGTTTCATTGCAACCACTTTGTAATGACAAATGAAAATGGTCACATACTTTTTCTAATTTTGATAGTCTTTGTACAAATTCTTGTGTAATTATTGTAGGTTCTAAAGAACCTAAGCGAATTCTTTTCAGTCCTTGTATTTTATTTAGTTCCTCTAATACATTTATTAGTTCAACATTTTCTTTAAGGTCTTTTCCATAAGATGCAATATGAATTCCAGTAATTACAATTTCTTTAATTCCTTTTTTTACTATTTCTTTAGTTTCTAATACAATATTATCTATTTTTCTACTTCTAATTCTTCCTCTCGCATATGGTATAATACAATAAGAACAAAATTGATTACAACCATCTTGAATTTTAATTACAGCTCTTGTTTTTTCTGTATAAGTTATTGATCCAAACTCTAAAAATTCTTTTTGTTGCATTACATCTGTTGTTTTTTCAATAGCTCTTTTTTCTTTTAGATACTGTTTAATATATTCTGTAATATTATTTTTTTCATTAGTCCCCAATACTAAGTCAATTTCTTTAATTTTTTCTAGCTCTGGTTTTGCTACTTGTACATAGCAGCCAACTGCTATTACAATTGCTTTAGGATTAATTTGGTGTACTCTTCTTAGCATTTGTCTTGATTTTTTGTCTGACATATTAGTAACAGTACAAGTATTTATAATATAAATATCTGCCATCTGATGGTAATCTGTTATTTCATAACCGGCATTAACTAGTTGCTGAATCATAGCATTTGTTTCATACTGATTTACTTTACAACCGTAATGTAATTAGAGCAACTTTCATTTTTTTCTCCCTCTTTATAATAAAAAGTGGCTTTGCCACTTTTTTTGCATATTAAAAAACGTTATTTTTTAGTTTTTCCTTCTAGTGTATCTAAGTTGTCTAAAGCTTTTCCTGTTCCAATTGCTACACAAGAAATAGCATCTTCTGCAATCATAACGTTAATTCCAGTTTTTTCTGCCAGCAGTTTGTCTAGTCCGTCTACTAAGCATCCTCCACCTGTCATATATATTCCCTTATCGCTAATATCTGCTGCTAATTCTGGTGGTGTTTTTTCTAAAACAGAATGTACTGCATCTATAATCATCATTGCTGGTTCTTGTAATGCTTCCATCATTTCGCTCGAATATATAGTAATTGTTTTTGGTAAACCCGTGATTAAGTCCCTTCCTCGAATATCCATTTCTATATCTTGTATTTTTGGATAAACACATCCAATACTTACTTTTAATTCCTCTGCTGTTCTTTCTCCTATCATTATATTATGTTTTTTCTTAATATATTTTACAATGTATTCATCAAATTTATCTCCAGCTACTTTTAAAGATGTACTAACTACAGAGCCACCCAGGGAAATAACAGCAATATCTGTTGTTCCTCCTCCAATGTCTACTATCATGTTTCCACATGGTTTTGAAATATCAATTCCTGCACCAATTGCTGCTGCAATTGGTTCTTCAATTAAAAATACTTTTCTTGCTCCAGCTTGAGAAGCTGCATCTATTACTGCTTTTTTTTCTACTTCAGTTACTTGTGATGGAATGCAAATCATAATTCTAGGTGCAAATATAAATTTTCCGCAAACCTTATTTATAAAATGTTTTAGCATTTTTTCTGTAACTGTGTAATCAGAGATAACGCCTTCTCTTAATGGTCTTGTTGCTACAATATTACCTGGTGTTCTTCCGAAGCATTCTTCTTGCTTCTTGACCAATAGCCAAAACTTCGCCTGTGTTGTTGTTTACTGCAACAACAGAAGGTTCTCTTAGTACAATTCCTTTTCCTTTTACATATGCTATTACAGTTGCTGTTCCTAAATCAATTCCTATATCTTGCCCAAAACCAAACATGAACATCTGCCCTTTCCATTTATTTTGTTACATTATTATTACAAGTTTATTGCGATTATATTACATTTATTTATATAATGCAATACTTTCAAAAAAAAACCTGAAATTAATTCAGGTTTTTTTCGAAGTGGCTTCCCATTCTGACCATTCTCCTTGATTAAATCTTACAGAAAAGCCCGCTTTTTTTGCCACTTTTGTTGATGCAATATTATCGTAGTCGATAACAAGTATAGGATTTCTACCATTAGAAAATGCAATTTTCATTACTTCTTCTAATGCTTCAGTAGCATATCCGTGGTTTCGGTATTCTTTGAAAACTTCGTACGAAATCTCTTTGTTTCTGCAAATAGTTATTTGACCTATGCATTTTTCACCAAGCATAATTACAAAACTATTTGCAATACCTTCTTCACAAATTTTTTCTATAAGTACCAACCGCTTTGTTTTCCTATCCACTTTTAGCCACTCCTTTAGTTATTCTATTAGAATATATATTTATTTTAGCATGTTTTGCTTGTGATTACAATAATTACAAGTCTTTTTTAAATTATATTTATTTTATTATTCTAAATTGTAATATTTTATTATATAATTTAATAGTGTAATAAATTAAGGAGTGTGATTTTGTGAAAGAAGTTATTTTTAGAGGTTGTGGAACAGCTATTGTTACTCCATTTGATGAAAATGGTATTAATTTTAAGGAATTCGAACGTTTAATTGAATTTCAAATTAGTCAGGGTATTAGTTCTTTAATTGTTTGTGGTACTACTGGTGAGTCTTCTACAATGACTTTAGAAGAGAAAAAGGCTGTTTTGCAATTTGCTATAGATGTAGTAAATAAAAGGATCCCAGTTATTGCCGGAACTGGTGGAAGTTGTACAAAAAATGTAATTGAATTGTCTCAATATGCTCAGAAAATAAATGCAGATGGTTTATTAATTGTTACTCCTTACTATAATAAAACAACGCGGTAAAGGGTTAATTACTCATTATAATACAATTGCCAGCACTGTTGATTTGCCTATTATTTTATATAATGTGCCAAGTAGAACAGGTATGAACATTTCTCCTAATATTGCTTTTGAATTATCTAAAACTAAGAATATTGTTGCTATAAAAGAAGCTTCTCGGTAATATTTCTCAAATTGCAGAAATTGCTTCTTTGTGTAATGAAAATTTAGCAATTTATTCTGGAAATGATGATCAAATATTGCCAATACTTTCTTTAGGTGGATTAGGAGTTATTTCTGTATTGTCTAACATTATTCCAAAAGATGTTAATAAAATTATAAGAGAATTTTTTGATGGAAATATTAATGTTGCCAAGAAATTACAGTTACAAGCAATTCCCTTAATAAAAGCCCTATTTTCTGAAACTAATCCTATTCCAATTAAATATGCATTAAGTCTTATTGGGTATGATGTTGGTATTCCTAGATTACCTTTAATAGAAATGAGTCAGACTGGAAAAGAAGTATTAAAAAAGGAACTAGAAATGTATTTTAGTAATCATAATTCGAGTGTAAAGTAAGTTTTGAGGTTGTATAATATGGTGTAAACATCATATTATACAACCTCATGTGTTAGCTTTTGTTATTTTAATACTTTCTATAAATAATATTATATTAATGTACTTGTTTTACTTTATTATGTTGATATATATAGTGTATTACGGCTACTATATGAACTATATGCATTAAATACTCCATAGCCTATTCTAAAAGAAGCTGGATAAAAGCTAAAACGTGCTGTATGATAGTAAGTGCCGTCCTCTTACAACCCTTTCACTAGTATTAGAAGTCTGAGCAGTCCATTCATAAAAATTTCCTTCCAAGTCATATATATTTTTTAAAATGTCTTGATCCCCGGTAAATCCTGTCTTTTGGCTAGTATTAGTTTGGTATTCATGTGCTACTTCTGCTTTTTTGCCTATAAACTTTATTGCTTGGTCATATTGGCTTCCGCCATATCATTTGAGTTTTTACAATATTTGTATTTACACCTGTTTTGTTTCGTAATGTATTATACAATCCATACCACATATTCCCTGCTATATAGTTATTACCTGTTGATATTTCAGCAGCTGTTAACACAGGTTGGTTCTTTTTACTTGTTCCATTTTCTCCGGCTTCATAACGTGCTATATAGAATCCGCCATATTTTGCTACACTTTTTGCCATTTCTATATAATCTTTATTTAATTGCTTTTTAAATGTTGCTACTGTTTTTGTTATTACTAATGATACTAATGTTATTCCTTTTTTACTTTTTGTTTTAAGCATTTTTATTCTCCTCCTTTGTTTATGTACCTTTTGTACTTTTCTTTTATTATACTTATATTATTGTTTTTTGTAAATATTTATTTTTTATACATGTTTTTTTATTAAACCAACAAAAAATGCCTATGTTTTTGTATGCTACAAAAACGATAGACGTTTTACCTACCTTATTCTTTTTTATTATATTTTACTTGTGTGTGTGTGTGTGTGTGTGTGTGTGTT
>USIO01000023.1 GCA_900554815.1 uncultured Clostridium sp. | reverse complement strand
ACTACCCGCTCCAAATTATAACAACTTACGAACTATAAGGTTTGTAGGTTGTTTTTACTTCCATTACAAATTTTAGTAATTTGCTGAAATGACTTGACAATCCTTTTTAAATTTGATAAATTAATAACAATTAAATATTGCGTTGAAGAAGAAAAAGTATAGTTAGTTTATATAAAGAGAGCTAGATATGGTGAAAACTAGCAATAAACATTATATGGGGAACTTTGGAGCAAAAAAATTAAGGTGCTTAAAAGTGATAATTGCTTTTAGGAACTAGGGTGGAACCGCGAGTATATTTATTCGTCCCTAGCTATTTTAAATAGCTAGGGATATTTTAGTGACTTTTGCTACTATAAAACAAAGCTAAGCTTAAATAACTTGTTTATCTGAAGACACTTCCTATGTTATAATATTCTTAGCTAAGAGTGGAGGTTTTATGGAAAAATTGACAATGGAAAAAATTGTGAGCCTATGTAAAAACAGGGGATTTATTTATCCTGGCTCAGAAATCTATGGAGGTCTTGCTAATTCATGGGATTATGGCCCAATTGGTTGTGAATTGAAAAAAAATATTAAAGATTTATGGTGGGAAAAATTCATTAGAGAATCAAAATACAATGTAGGAATTGATGCTGCTATTATTATGAACCCACAAACTTGGATTACAACAGGACATGTAGGTGGATTTAGTGATCCTCTAATTGACTGTAAATCTTGTAAAACACGTCATAGGGCAGATAAGCTAATCGAAGAATGGAGTTTTAAAAATGGAGAACAAATTTCTGGACTAGATGGCTGGTCAAATGAAGAACTAGTTGACTATATTAAAAAAAATAATATCCCTTGTCCAAACTGTGGGAAAAACAATTTTACCAATATTAGAAAGTTTAATTTAATGTTTAAAACTTTTATGGGAGTTACAGAAGATGCAAAATCCGAAGTTTACTTAAGACCAGAAACGGCCCAGCGGAATGTTTGTTAATTTTAAGAACGTATTAAGAACAAGCAGAAAAAAAATGCCTATGGGGATTGGACAAATAGGGCGTGCTTTTAGAAATGAAATAACTCCTGGAAATTTTATTTTTAGAACAAGAGAATTTGAACAAATGGAATTGGAATTCTTTTGCAAACCTGGAACTGATTTGGAATGGTATGAATATTGGAAAACATTCTGCAAGAATTGGCTATTATCTTTAGGAATTAAAGAAGAAAATTTAAGAATGAGAGAGCATGAAAAAGAAGAACTATCTTTTTATAGTAAAGGAACTACAGATATAGAATACTTATTCCCATTTGGATGGGGAGAACTTTGGGGAATTGCAGATAGAACAGACTACGACTTATCAAGACATATGGAAGCATCAAAAGAGGACCTATCATATTTAGATACAGAAACTGGTGAAAAATATATACCATATTGTATAGAACCATCTGTAGGAGTAGATAGAATTTTCCTAACAGTAATGTGCGATGCATACGAGGAAGAAGAAATTGCAGAAGGAGACACAAGAACAGTTTTACATTTACATCCTGCATTGGCTCCATTTAAAGCTGCAGTTTTACCATTATCAAAAAAATTAAATGGAAAAGCTAATGAAGTATATAATAAGTTATCTAAGAAATTTCTTTGCGATTATGATGAAGCAGGAAGCATTGGAAAGCGTTATAGAAGACAAGACGAAATTGGAACACCATTTTGTATTACAATTGATTTCGAAACTGAAAATGATGGATGTGTAACTATAAGAGATAGAGACACAATGAAACAAGAAAGAGTAACTATAGGAGAACTAGAAGAATGGATAGAAAACAAAATTATTATTTAATACAAAAAATTGAATTATATAATCTTAAATAAGAACTTTTTAGTTACATATTGTAATACTAATAAAATATGAAATAAAATTTGAAAATAAATAAAAATTCTATAAATTAATTGCTTTTTCTGGAAAGCTGATATATAATAACAAAGTATTTTTGAGTTAGTTCAAATTTAAAATCACATAAATTTTAAGGAGGTTTTTTTATGAGTCAAAAGTATGTATACCTTTTCAAAGAAGGAAATGCAAAAATGCGTGAATTATTAGGAGGAAAAGGAGCAAACCTTGCGGAAATGACGGCTCTTGGTTTACCAATTCCACAAGGATTCACAGTTACAACAGAAGCATGTACAAAATACTATGAAGATGGAGAAAAAATTAGTTCAGAAATTGAAACTGAAATTTTTGAATCTTTAAAGAAACTAGAAGAAATGACAGGAAAAAAATTAGGAGATTTAGAAAAACCATTATTAGTGTCTGTTCGTTCAGGGGCTAGAGCTTCTATGCCTGGAATGATGGATACAATTTTAAATTTAGGTTTAAACGACCAAGTATTAAAAACAATCGCATCAAAAAATGAAAGATTTGCATATGACAGTTATAGAAGATTTATTCAAATGTTTTCTGATGTTGTTATGGAAATACCAAAACCTTTATTTGAAAAAGCAATTGATGAAATGAAAGAGAAAAAAGGTGTTAAACTAGATACTGAACTAACAGCTTCAGACTTAAAAGAGTTAGTTTCTACTTTTAAAGGAATTTATAAAACACAAAAAGGTGAAGAATTTCCACAAGACTCTAGAGTACAACTAATGGAAGCTGTAAAGGCAGTATTTAGAAGTTGGAACAATGCAAGAGCAATTACTTATAGAAGATTAAACGACATCCCAGGCAGTTGGGGAACAGCAGTAAATGTACAAGAAATGGTTTTTGGAAACATGGGAGACGATTGTGGTACAGGCGTTGCTTTTACAAGAAATCCAGCAACAGGAGAAAACAAAATATTTGGAGAATATTTAATGAATGCACAAGGAGAAGATGTTGTTGCAGGAATTAGAACCCCACAACACATTGAAACTCTTGAAAAAGTAAACCCAGAAGCTTATAAACAATTTGTAGAATGTGCACACAAACTAGAGAATCATTTTAAAGATATGCAAGATATGGAATTTACAATTGAAGCAGGAAAATTATTCTTCTTACAAACAAGAAATGGAAAAAGAACAGCAAATGCTGCATTAAAAATAGCAGTTGACTTAGTTGAAGAAGGCATGATTGATGAAAAAGAAGCTGTTTTAAGAGTTGAACCAAATCAATTAGACCAATTGTTACATCCAAATTTTGATGCATCAGCATTAAAAGCTGCAAAAATAGTTGCAAAAGGATTAGCTGCTTCACCAGGAGCTGCTGCAGGAAAAGTTGTATTTACAGCAGACAGAGCTGTTGAATTACATAATGCTGGAGAAAAAGAATTAGTTTTAGTTAGACTAGAAACTTCTCCAGAAGATATTGAAGGAATGAATGTTTGTAAAGGTGTATTAACAGTAAGAGGCGGTATGACATCACATGCAGCCGTTGTTGCACGTGGTATGGGGACATGCTGTGTAGCCGGTTGCGGAGAAATTACAGTTAATGAAGAGGAAAAATATTTTATATTACCAGATGGAAGAAAAGTAACAGAAGGAGAATATATTTCTTTGGATGGATCTACTGGTAATGTATATGGAGAAAAAATTCCAACAGTTGACGCATCTGTAACTGGAAACTTTGCAAAATTAATGGGATGGGCTGATCAATATAGACAACTAGAAGTAAGAACAAATGCAGATACACCAAAAGATGCAAAACAAGCATACAATTTTGGTGCACAAGGTATAGGTCTTTGTAGAACAGAGCATATGTTCTTTGCACCAGATAGAATTGCAGCAATTCGTGAAATGATTGTATCAAAAACACCTGAACAAAGAGCAAAAGCATTAGCAAAAATTCTTCCAATGCAAAGAGGAGATTTTGAAGGATTATATAGAGAAATGAAAGGATACCCAGTAACAATTCGTTTCTTAGATCCACCATTACATGAGTTCTTACCACACGAAGATGAAGACATTAAAACTTTAGCAAAAGAAATGGGATTAACATTTGAAGAACTAAAAAATGTAGTAGAAGGATTACATGAATTTAATCCAATGATGGGACACCGTGGATGCCGTTTAGCTGTTACTTTCCCAGAAATTGCAGAAATGCAAACAAGAGCTGTTATTGAAGCTGCTATAAATGTAAATAAAGAAGGAATGAATGTAACTCCAGAAATCATGATTCCACTTGTTGGAGAAGTAAAAGAATTAAAATATGTTAAAGACATAGTAACAAAAACAGCAGACAAAGTAATTGCAGAAGCTGGAGTAAAACTTGATTACCATGTAGGAACTATGATTGAAATCCCAAGGGCAGCACTAACTGCTGACGAGATTGCAGAAGAAGCTGAATTCTTCTCATTTGGTACAAATGACTTAACACAAATGACATTTGGATTCAGCCGTGATGATGCAGGTAAATTTTTAGGTGACTATTACGAAAAGAAAATTTATGAATCAGACCCATTTGTAAAATTAGATCAAGTTGGAGTTGGAAAATTAGTTAAAATGGCTGCTGAGTTAGGAAGAAAGACAAGACCAAATATCCACTTGGGAATCTGTGGAGAACATGGTGGAAACCCAGCAACAGTTGAATTCTGCCATAATATTGGATTAACTTATGTATCTTGTTCACCATTTAGAGTACCAATAGCAAGATTAGCTGCTGCTCAAGCCGCAATTAAAAATCCAAGAAAATAAAATATAATAAATATAAATATTCCCTCATTAGTATACTGAGGGAATATTTATATATTTTAGGAAAACAATAACAAAACATTGAAAATTCACCTAAAAATCTAAAAAACCTATTGACATCAACAATATTAGCAAATATAATACAGATAATGAAAAAAAGCGACTTTGACATGTTTCTCATTAAAACTAAAACTTTTACAGTATAATTCATCAGGAGGTAACGTAAATCTTTATGAGCAGTAATAATTTTTTTCAGACCTTTAATATAAGCTTAAAAAATAGTTCTGATGAAGAATTAGCAGAACTTGCAAATCATGGAAACCAAGAAGCATTAGAACTTCTATTGAAACGCTATAAAGAACTTGTAAATATGAAAATTAGCAAGTACTTTATAGTTGGTGCAGAAAAAGAAGATATTTTCCAAGAAGGAATGATAGGATTATTTAAAGCTATTAAAAATTATAATAATGAGAAAGAAAGTTCATTTAAATCTTTTGCTAATCTTTGCATTGAAAGACAATTAATTACTGCAATAAAAACATCAAATAGGCAAAAGCACCAACCATTAAATTCTTATGTATCATTAAATAATGCAGCATATGTTCAAGACGAAGATTCTACAATGATGGACATTTTTGATTCAAATACAGTAGAAGATCCACTAGACACAATCACTAGAAAAGAATATTATAAACTAGTAGAAGATAAAATAGATACTAATTTAAGTGACTTTGAAAAAAAAGTTTTACATAGATATGCATTGCGGAGAAAGCTATAGTATAATTGCAGAAAAATTGGATGCACCAGTGAAATCTATTGACAATGCAATTCAAAGAATACGAAAAAAAGCTGCAAGAAGCATACTACAAGATGAAAAATTTTAAAATAAATAGAATATATAGGAAAATTTTCTCTAAATTTTCCTAATATATGCTTCTATAGCTCAGTAGGTAGAGCACAGCCATGGTAAGGCTGGGGTCGCCGGTTCAATTCCGGCTGGAAGCTCCATATTTGCGAACTCCTGTGAAAATAAAGAAATTTCAACACGGTGTTCAGAAAAGTTAAGAGAGATATTATAAATGAAAGTTTTTAATAACTCTCTTTTTTTCTGCATAGTAGAACTTTTTATATAAAATATAAATAAATTCTTAGTAAGCACAAATAGATGTTTATATTATTTGTAACATATTCGGGGAGTGAGTTCATGGAAGAAAATAAAGAGTTCGTAACTTGTATGTAGCTTGCTCAAAGTGTAAAATGTAATCCATTTGGATTGTATTTTATTTAATAATTAGTTGCAAATTATTTAAAATATGATATACTCATTAACATAAAAATATTTGTGAAAAAGAAAAGAGGACAAAATATGAAAATAGGAATTGTGGGTTTGCCTAATGTTGGAAAAAGTACTTTATTTAATGCAATTACAAATGCTGGAGCTGAATGTGCTAATTATCCGTTTTGCACAATAGAACCAAATGTAGGAATAGTTCCTGTTCCAGATGAAAGATTGGAAGTATTAACTAAAATATATAATGCTAAAAAAACAACTCCAGCCGTTGTTGAATTTGTTGACATTGCAGGACTAGTAAAAGGAGCAAGTAAAGGAGAAGGACTAGGTAATAAATTCCTATCTCATATTAGAGAAGTAGACGCTATTTGTGAAGTGGTAAGATGTTTTGAAAACTCTAATATAACACATGTAGAAGGCTCAATTGATTCGGTAAGAGATGTTGAAATTATTAATTTAGAACTAATCTTAGCAGATTTAGAAACATTAGAAAAACGTATTGAAAGAGTAAAAAAAATGCTAAAAGCAGATAAAAAATATCAATTAGAACTAAATGTACTAGAAAAAATAAAAAATGCATTAGAAGAAGGTAAACCAGCAAGAAGTATTAAACTGGAAGAAGAGGAAAAAGAACTAATAAAAGAAATCTTATTATTAACTTTAAAACCAATTTTGTATATTGCTAATGTTTCAGAAGAACAATTATCTAATGTAGAAAATGATAAAAATGTAAAAAAATTGGAAGAGTATGTTAGTAACGAAAATGCCCAAGTAATTCCACTTTGTGTAAAAATTGAAGAAGAATTAACAATTTTAGATGAAGAAGATAAAAAAGAAATGCTAAAAGAATTAGGTTTAAATGAATCTGGATTAGATAAAGTAATTAAGGCAAGTTATAAACTGCTTGGACTAATGTCTTTTTTAACAGCTGGTGAACCAGAAGTAAGGGCTTGGACTATTAAAATAGGAACAAAAGCTCCAGAAGCAGCAGGAAAAATACACACAGATATTCAAAAAGGATTTATTAGAGCAGAAATTGTATCTTATGACGATTTAGTACGAGAGGGCTCTATTACAAATGCAAAAGAAAAAGGGTTGCTCCGTTCAGAAGGTAAAGAATATGTAATGCAAGAGGGAGATATTGCCTTATTTAGATTTAATGTATAATTTTGTAACATAAATGTAATATGGAAACTATTGCAAAATATAAAAAAATATAGTATAAATATACAAGAACTATATATACTAAAGTTAAAAGATTTTAAAGAAGAAGGAGAGAAAATCATGTCGAAAATTAAAAATGTAATAATAATTGCAATAATTGGCATTCTAATTATAATGATGACAAATATTGTTAATGCAACAGATGACGATACCTATGTTAATATTATTGATGAAAATGCAAATAATAATAGTACATTAAATAATACTAATAATACAAATAAAAATAATACCAACAATAATACTAACAATAATACAACTAATAGTACTACTAATGCTGATACTTTACCAAAAGCAGGATTAACACAAAATGTATCCGCAATTGTACTTGCAACTATATTTGGAATTTCGGCAATATATGCATACAAAAAAATAAGAGAATATAATATAAAATAAAAAAGTGGTCTTCCACTTTTTTTTAATGGAAATTTTATAAAATATTTTATTATGCATTTGCCTTAATTGCTTTTACAATAATTCTATTGCCATTTAAATTATTACAAGTAACAAGTGTTATTTCTTTATTACCAAAAGTATCTTGAGAAGTACAAGTTGTATCTGTAAATTGCGTTTCATATTTTCTATAAACTTTATATTCTAAAATTTTTGATAAATTATCTTCAATAAAAATACTATCTCCGATTTTTAATTTATTTAAATTACTAAAAAATGAATTATTATTATAATTGTGTCCGGCAATACATAAATTACCTATTTCATTTGGATTAGGACCATAAAACTTACAAATTGATTTATCTAACAACTCATCATTTAGCTGAGAAATAATTGGATAATGAATGTCTATTTTAGGGATAGATAAAGTACCTATAATCTGTGGTGAATTTGTAAGCCCAACTATAATTGAATTATTTCCATAAAGTTTTGCAAGTTCATAACTGTTTAAAAGATCTTGATTAGAAGAATCTATAAAAAAATTAGAGAAAAGAACATATGATATACACCCTATAATTACTAAAATGGAAATAATTAATTCAACTTTAAAAAAAATACTTTTTCTTGAGTTGCAAGGAATAATTAAAATTTGGTTCATAATATCACCCAGTTTAGTATTTTCAAAAAAATAGTGAAATATGTAATAATAAAAATATTGTATTATTTTATTTTTATGATAAAATATAAGAAATTTGATTTTATAGAAAATAATCAATGGAGGATATAATGATAAATAATACAGAAGAAGAAAAAGACGAGATAAAAAATAAATTAAAATATATTGGACTAAACTTAAATAACATACCAGACTTTATAAAAGACTATAAAGAATTAGAATTTAGACCATCTAGGCAACTAAATGACAGAGAATATACTGTGTATCAGTATGTTCCTGTTAACCAAATACAGATATTACTAACTCCAACTAACAGATTAACAGATATAAAAGAAAAATATTCAAAGGCGAAGCCACTATACATGTATCTAGATTCCACAAAAGAAGAATATATAGAAAACTTTGCAGTTTTTTTAAATATGCTAAATAATACTTCCATAGAAGAAATAGAACAAGTAGAAAAAGTACAAAAAGAATTTGAAACCCAAACACCAAACTTAGTTAAATACGAAAAAAATTATTTGTGGCAAATTTATTATTCAGAATATTCACATAAATATTTTATGCTAGTTCCAACAGAAGAAACAGAATATAGTACTTTTTTTTATTTATTAAAAGAACAAATAAAATGTAATGAAAAAGAAGAAATATCTACAGTTTATGTGCCAATTGTGAACTGTGTAAGACAATATAATCTTTTAAATAAAGACGAAGCGATTGACATTGAAAAATATTTATGGTTATTTACAAAAAACTGGCCCAACATTTACGAAATTACAGATCAAAAAAAACATACTATTATTGAAATTGTTGGAAAAACGTATGTCTATGATAAAATACAATCAATTTACAAAATAAAATTAGAAAACAAAGAAATAGCAGACAAATTTTATAAACTACTAAAAGTATTATTTATTTTGCAAACAGAACTCCCAATGTATTACCAATTTTCTACTAAAATTAATAAAAATGGAGAGATTATTTTTTATTATAATTCAAAAAAGATTTCATATGAAGATTTACCTGAATTAATAAAAACAGAATGTGAAAAATTTAAACTAGAAACTAAAAAAATTAATACAGAAATACAGTCTTCCAAAGACAAAATTGAAAAATTAAAAGAAACTGAAAAGCTAAAAGAAAAAGAATACTTAGAAAAGCAAAAAGAAATTAGTACATATTTAGAATATAAAAAGACTTTTATTGGAAAAGTTAAATACTTTTTTAAAAGAAAGACAAAAAAAGATAAAGAACTTATACAAATAGAACAAAAAAATGAAACTAAATCCATGTTAAAAGAACAAGATATTAATATTATAGAAAATAAACAAAATATCTACACAATTGAAGACTTAATTATAATTGCAATTACATATGACAATAAATCAAACGATCTGAAAAATATACAGCTAGACACAGAAGCATTACAATTAAAAATTAAAAATTTAAATCAAAAAATAAAAAATGCTCAGCTATATATAGATGAAATAGATAGTCATAAAAAAAGTATATTCGAATTTTGGAAATTTAGTAGTAAAGATGAGGTTAAAAGCTTAAATGAAGGAAAAAAGGAAGAAGAAAATGTAAATACACAAAAAATAAGTAAAGCTTTCGACTATAATGAAGACTTTGAAGAATTAGGAAAAAACTTAGACAGACTACAAAGAAAAAACCTTACGAAAGAGGAACAGGATGCAATATTTGCTTTTGACTCTAAACTAGAAAAGATAATTAATATGTTAAAAAATAAAAAACAAGTTGTTGACGAAATAATTGAAGAAATATTAAATGAACTAAAGGAAGAATCAAAAAATCAAGAACACTTGCTATTAACACAAAACTATGATATCTTTGGTAACATATCACTAGATAAGACAAAAATAAAAGTACTAGGAAATACTCATCATAGAGAAAAAGAAAAAAATTTATATCAAATTTTAAATATTACAGAAAAAACACAAATAAAAGAATTTAAAGAAACAATAAAAAAAATAATGATGCTTTTAAATAAATCTATGAATAAAACTAAGACAATTACAGATATGCCAATTTATAAAATCGCTACAGATAAAAATAAGATGGCTATGTATGGCTATAACTATTACTATGTAAATATTGAAAATCTATTAAAAACTATTCCCGTAAACAAAGAAAAGGTAACATTATTTAAAGTAAACTTACCAGAGAATGTACCAGCAATTTATTATACTAACTGCATTTATTATGATAACTATAATAAAACACTACCAATGGGAATGAATGTTTCTGATAAAGTATTATTAGACTGTGAAAAATTTGAATTTGTTTTAAAAAACAAAACAGACTTTACAATTTATAGAAATGAAAAAAACAATAGTAATCTATTAAGTATTGATGTATATGAATATAATATTATTTTAAAATAAATTTTTCTAAAAAAGGATTTGAAATTGGAAAAACTTCAAATCCTTTTTTAGAAAATTAAGAAAAAATAAAAAAATTTCAAAAAAATAATGATTTTTTTTTATATTATATGATAGAATAGAATTCGAAAATATAATATAAATATAGAGCATTTTTATGCTTAAAAAATGGAGGTTTTTATGGATGAACTGGCATATAAAAGAGTTTTACTAAAGCTAAGCGGAGAAGCAATGGCAGGAGATAAAAAAACAGGCATAGATGCGGATGTGTTAGGAAATATTTGTGATCAAATTAAGATTATAGTAGACATGGGTGTACAAGTATCAATTGTTATTGGAGGAGGAAATTTTTGGAGAGGCAAATATGGACATCAAATGGAAAGAACAACATCAGACTACATGGGGATGCTAGCAACCGCAATAAACGCACTTGCATTACAAGATGCATTAGAGGCTAGAAAAGTATATACAAGAATGCAAACAGCAATTGAAATGCGAGAAATTGCAGAACCATATATAAAAAGAAAAGCAATGAAACATTTAGAAAGAGGAAGAGTAGTTATTTTTGCATGTGGAACAGGGAACCCATACTTTTCAACAGATACAGCAGCTGCATTACGTGCTGCAGAAACAGATTGTGAAGTAATTATGCTTGCAAAAACTATAGACGGAGTTTATTCAGCAGATCCTAAATTAGACAAAACAGCAGTTAAATATGACGAAATAACATATTTAGATATTTTAAACAAAGACTTAAAAGTAATGGACTCAACAGCTACATCACTTTGTAGAGATAATAATATTCCATTAATTGTTTTTGGAATTAGTCAACCAGAAAATATTGTAAGAATAATTAAAGGAGAAAAAATAGGCACAATTGTAAAATAAAAACATTATAAACAATAAATACTTATATTGTATTTTATAATTTAATAATAAAGGAGAAATAAAAATGGATTATAATGAAATCGAAGAAAAAATGAAAAAAACACTAAGTGTTTTAAAAGAAAATTTATCAGAAATTAGAGCTGGAAGAGCTAACCCTGCTATATTAAACAAAATAAAAATAGATTATTATGGAGTACCAACCCCTATTAATCAGGTAGCAGGAATTTCTGTTCCAGAAGCTAGAATGATTGTTATTCAACCTTGGGATGCAAGCATTTTAAAAGAGATAGAAAAAGAGTTGTTAAAATCAGATATTGGAATTAACCCAAATAATGATGGTAAAGTAATTAGGCTTAGTTTTCCAGAATTGAATGAAGAAAGAAGAAAAGAAATAGTAAAAGAAGTAAAAAAATTAGCAGAGGATGCAAAAGTTTCTTTAAGAGCTATTCGCAGAGATGGAATAGATGAATTTAAACTAATGGAAAAAGAAGGCGTAATTTCAGAAGATGACAGAAGGCGAGCAGAAGAAACAATACAAAAAATAACAGACAAAAATACTGAAGAAGTAGACAAAATATTAAATGAAAAAGAACGAGACATTATGTCGATTTAGTGGAGGAATTATGGTAAAAAGTTTACAACATATTGCAATTATTATGGATGGAAACAGAAGATGGGCTAGGGGAAAAGGAATAGACATTAAATTAGGGCATAAAGAAGGAGCAAAAGTTTTAGAAAAAATTACTAGATATGCTAATAAAATAGGACTAAAATATTTAACAGTTTATGCATTTTCAACTGAAAACTGGAAAAGAACGCAAGAAGAAGTGGGGGCTTTAATGCTATTATTACAAAATTACTTAGACGATTTTGGAAGAAGAGCAAATACAGAAAACATTAGAATAAAAGTATTAGGCAATATTAAAGCATTATCTGAAAGTATGCAAAGAAGTATAAAAAACATTATAGAAAAAACAAAACACAATACTGGAACAACTCTTTGCATTGCTTTTAACTATGGAGGAAGAGAAGAAATACTAAATGCTACTAAAAAAATTGTTAAAGATGTTATTGATGGAAAAATCAAATTAGAAGATATTTCTGAACAAACTATTTCAAATAATTTATATACAGCAGGAATACCTGAACCAGATTTGGTAATAAGAACAAGTAATGAACTTAGAACCAGTAATTTTTTGCCATGGCAAATTGTATATTCTGAATTTTATTTTTTAGAAAAAAATTGGCCAGATTTTACAGAAAAGGATTTAGACATAGCCATAGAAGAATATTATAAACGAAACAGAAAATTTGGTGGAGCATAAAAAGAAAGGAATTATTAATAATGAATATAAAAAGAATAATAACTTCTTTAGTTGGTTTTCCATTAGTAGCAATTTTATTAACTTTGGGAAATAAGTATATTGTAGATATTGCATTTAGTATTATTGCAATATTAAGTTTACACGAATTCTATAATGCTTTTAGTAAAAAGGCAAATCCAGTTAAATGGGTAGGATATTTTTTTGCGATTATAATAGCATTTATACATATTATCCCAGGAGATTTTGTAAAAGGATATTTACAATTATTAATACCATCTATTATTGCAGTTTTATTTTTAATTGTTGTTGTTACCGAATTGAAAATTAATATAAAAGACATTTCTATAACTCTTTTAGGAATTTGCTATGTTTTAGGATTTATAGTATTTTTACCAATGATTAAAGGACTAGAAAATGGAACAATACTAGTATGGTATGTATTATTTATTGCTTGGGGTACAGACATATTTGCATATTTAATTGGGAAAAAAATTGGAAAACATAAATTTAGTAATATTAGCCCAAACAAATCCATAGAAGGCTGTATTGCTGGTCTACTAGGTAGTTTATTACTTACAATTCCATATACAATTATTCTAAATAAATTTTTAGATCAAAACATTTCATATATTTATATAATTTTAATATCAATAGCACTTAGTATATTAAGCCAAATAGGTGATTTTGCAGCATCAAGTATAAAAAGATATGTAGGAATAAAAGACTTTAGCAATTTAATTCCAGGACACGGAGGGATGTTAGACAGAATTGATAGTGTTATATTTATAGCACCATTTGCTTATTTTTTACTATTAAATTTATTATAAAATAACAGAATGGCTAGAAAATATAAAGTTTTGCACAAATAACACTTTACATAGAATAAATATTATTTGTTTAGGAGGATAATGTGTTAGAATTTATCATCAATGCTTTAAAAATTATTTTTTTATTGGGATTACTTGTACTTATTCACGAAGGAGGACACTTTATTGTTGCAAAATTAAGTAAAGTAAAAGTAAATCAATTTGCAATTGGATTTGGACCAATAATTTTAAAAAAGCAAGGGAAAGAAACTCTTTATGCATTAAGACTAATACCATTAGGCGGATTTGTTAGTTTAGAAGGAGAAGAAGAACGTTCAAATGCTAAAGGATCTTTTAGCAATACCAGTATTCCAAAAAAAATTGCCATTGTTGCAGCAGGAGGACTAGTAAATATTTTCTTTGGACTGATTATATATTTTACTCTAGTATCTACTAATGGAAACTATATTTCTAACGAAATTGAAAAAATTCAAAATCAAAACCTAATTACTCAAGGATTACAAGAAGGGGACAAAATAGTAAAAGTTAATGAACAACATATTCACCTAAATTCAGACATATCGAAAGCCATTGCAGATTTAGACTCAAAAGAGGTTACTTTAACAATTAAAAGAGATGACGAACAATTTAATATAAACACGAAACTAATTGACTCAGAAGCTAAAAGTGTTGGAATTTATTTTTATGCTTCCCAAAATGAAGCAAGCAGTAAAATTGCTTTAATATATCCAGACAGCCCGGCAGATAAAGCAGGTCTAAAAGCGGAAGACATAATTATAGAAATTAATAATAATTATGTTGAAAACAATCCCGAAAAAGCTGTGGAATACATTCAAAACAGTCAACAAGATAAGTTAAGTATTAAAATAAAAAGAAATAATGAAGAAAAAGTAATTGAATTAATACCGGAGACCGTTACAATTCATACACTAGGCGTTTATTTTAAAACAGCTGAAAACAATTTTATTAATAATGTTTATTATGGTTTTTGGGACACAATAAGTTTTTCAGCATCTATTGTAGATAACCTAAAAATGTTATTTACTGGACAAGTAAAAGCAGACCAATTAACCGGTCCAATTGGAATTGCAGGAATAGTTTCAAATACAGAAGGCTTTTATGACTTTATTTATATATTAGCTTTAATTTCTCTTTCACTAGGTGTAACTAATCTTTTGCCATTTCCACCTTTAGATGGAGGAAAAATTGTAATTTATATAATCGAAGGCATTAGAAGGAAACCATTTAATGAAAAAATAGAAATAAATATACAATTAATTGGGTTTGGACTAATTATTGCCTTATCAATTTTTGTTGCATATAACGATATTCTAAGAATATTTTAAACCAAACAATATAAAAGGAGCACAATATGGAACAAGAAAAATTACTAAAGGATGTTTTTAAAGATTTTACAGATAATAGTAATTTGCTAAATACCAAAATTATGTCTGTAAATTTATTTAAAAAAAGTAATAAAATTGATATTCAACTTAAAAGTGACGAAAAAATAGAACTTAAAGAAATTATAAAATTTGAACAATATATACAAAATAAATTTAGTATTGAAACAGCTACAGTTGAAATGTCATATTCTTTTTTAATAGACGATAATATAATCAAAGAAGAATGGAATAACATAATAAAATATATTGCAATTAAATATCCATTAACAAAAGCTATTATGAAAGAATCCACATTAAACATTATGAATAATAAAATTACAATAATACTAAATGTAAAAGGAAAAGACATTTTAATGGCAAGAAATATGCATAATGTGTTAGCAGAACTAATAAAACATTTATATAATAAATCTTATATAATAGAGTTTATGGAAAATATTTCAGAAGAAAAAATTCATGAATTAGAAGACAAACTAAAAGAAGAAGAATATCAAGTAATAAAAAAAATTCAAAATGTGGAAAACCAAATTCAGAAAGAAGAGCAAAAAGAAACAAAAACAAAAGAAACCAAAGAAGCCGGAGAAGAACAATCCCCATTAATATTAGGAAAATCTACAAACATTAAAGCAGATTTAATTAAAATTGCCAATATTTCAGTTGACACAGACAAATTATGCTTAGAAGGAGATAGAATTGGAGATGTAGAATCTCGAGAACTAAAAAATGGAAAAATTTTAATTTCCTTTAAAATCTATGACGGCAGCAGCACAATGTTATGTAAATCATTTGTTGCTAAAGAACAGTCAAAAACAGTAGAAAGCAGATTAAAAAACGCAAAAGGAATAAAAATTGAAGGAAACGCAAAATATGACCCATATGCAAAAGAAATTGGTGTAATTGCAAATGTTATTATAGAAACTCCAGGAATGAAGAAAGAAAAAAGGATGGATAATTCAGCAGAAAAAAGAGTAGAGTTGCATATACACACAAAAATGAGTCAAATGGATGGAGTAACTTCTTGCGAAGATTTATTAAAAAGAGCAGTAAGTTGGGGATGGAAAGCAATTGCTATTACTGACCATGGTGTTGTACAGGCATTTCCAGATGCCCACAAATACTTAGGTAAATCAGGAGCAGACTTAAAAGTAATTTATGGTGTGGAAGCCTATTTAGTGCCAGATAAAGAATCATGTGTAGCCTTCCCACAAAAACAAGATATTGACACAGAATACTGTATATTAGATATTGAAACAACAGGACTTTCTTTTAGAACAGAAAAAATAACAGAATTTGGAATTATGAAATATAAAAATGGAGAAGTGATTGATTCATTTGAGAGTTTTGTTAACCCAGAAAAACCAATTCCTAAAGAAGTAGTTGATATTACTAATATTACAGACGAAATGGTAAAAGATGCACCAACAATAAAAGAAATAATGCCAAAAGTATTAGAGTTTATTGGAGATTCTGTTTTAGTTGCTCACAATGCAGATTTTGATATTGGATTTATTAAATATAATTGTAAACAATTGGGACTAGAATTGAATAATACATATATTGACACATTACGCTTAGCAAAGGATTTGTTCCCAGGTTACAAAAAGTATAAACTGGGTATAATTGCAGATAATTTAGGAATAAAAGTAGAAGTTGCACATAGAGCTTTAGACGATGTAGATACTTTAGTAAAAGTATTCCAAGTAATGCTAAAAATCCTAAAGGAAAAAGGGGTAAAAAAATTAGAAGATATTGACACATTAGAAGCAGGAAAAGCAGATTACAAAAAATTACCAACATACCATGCTATTATTTTAGCTAGAAACTTAGTAGGATTAAAAAATTTGTATAAATTAATATCTTACTCTAATTTAGATTATTTTTATAAAAAACCAAGAATACTAAAAAGCATTTTCAAAAAACATTCAGAAGGTTTAATGCTTGGAAGTGCCTGTGAAGCTGGAGAATTGTATCGTGCAATTGTTGCAGGAAAAACTGATGAGGAAATAGAAAAAATTGCAAATGACTATGACTACTTAGAAATACAGCCATTAGGCAATAACCAATTTATGGTACGTAATGGTACGGTACAAGATAATGAAACACTAAAAGAGATTAATAAAAAAATTGTTACACTAGGAGAAAAATTAAATAAGCTAGTTGTAGCTACGTGTGACGTTCACTTTATGGATCCACAAGATGAAATATATAGAAGAATTTTAATGGCTGGACAAGGATATGAAGATGCAGATGAACAAGCACCTTTATATTTACGTACTACAGAAGAAATGCTAGACGAATTCTCATACTTAGGAGACGAAAAAGCATATGAAGTTGTAGTAACTAATACAAATAAAATTGCAGATATGTGCGAAAAAATTAGTCCTATTTCTCCAGAAAAATGTCCTCCATATATTGAAGGATGCGAAGAAACAATAAAAACGATTGCTTTTACTAAAGCACATGAATTATATGGAGACCCATTACCACAAATTGTTCAAGAAAGATTGGATAAAGAATTAAACTCAATTATAAAAAATGGTTTTTCTGTAATGTATATTATTGCACAAAAACTAGTATGGAAATCTAATGAAGATGGTTATATTGTTGGATCTAGAGGAAGCGTTGGATCATCATTTGTAGCAAATATGACAGGTATTACAGAAGTAAATTCACTACCACCACATTATAGATGCCCAAAGTGTAAATATTCAGATTTTACAGACTATGGATATGCTTGTGGATTTGACTTGCCAGACAAAAACTGCCCAAATTGTGGAACAAGAATGATGAAAGACGGAATAGATATTCCATTTGAAACCTTTTTAGGATTTAATGGAGATAAAGAACCTGATATCGACTTAAATTTTTCGGGGGAGTACCAAACAAAGGCGCATAAATATACGGAAGTTATTTTTGGGAAAGGTACTACATTTAAAGCAGGAACAGTAGGAACAGTTGCAGACAAAACAGCTTTTGGATATGTAAAAAAATATTATGAAGAAAGAGGGATTCCAGTAAACAATGCTGAGGTAGAAAGAATTGCATTAGGATGTACTGGAGTAAAAAGAACAACAGGTCAACACCCAGGAGGAATTATAGTTGTTCCAAAGGGAAGAGAAATTTATGAATTTACACCTGTACAGCACCCAGCAGATGACCCAAATTCAGACATTATTACAACGCATTTTGATTATCACTCAATAGACCAAAATCTATTAAAACTAGATATTCTTGGACATGATGACCCAACTATGATACGTATGCTTTATGACATAACAGGAATAAATCCAACAGAAGTTCCATTGGATGATAAAAAAACAATGTCAATTTTTAGTTCAACAGAAGCATTGGGAGTAACACCAGAACAAATAAACAGCAAAGTAGGAAGCTATGGAGTACCTGAATTTGGAACAAAATTTGTACGAGGAATGCTAGTAGATACAAAACCAACAACTTTTGACGAATTAATTCGAATATCTGGGTTATCGCATGGTACAGATGTATGGGTTGGTAATGCTCAAAGCTTAATAGAACAAGGAACAGTAAGCCTAAATGAAGCAATTTGTTGCCGTGATGATATTATGATTTATCTTATAAAAAAAGGAGTACCTCCAAATCCAGCATTTAAAATAATGGAAACTGTACGTAAAGGAAAAGCTTTAAAAGACAAAGAAAAATGGGCAGAATATGTTGCACTAATGAAAGAACATGATGTTCCAGATTGGTACATAAAGTCTTGTGAGAAAATAAAATATATGTTTCCAAAGGCTCATGCGGCAGCATATGTAACAAATGCTTTTAGAATAGCTTGGTATAAAGTACATATACCAGCAGCATACTATACAGCATATTTTACTATTAGAGCAGATGCTTTTGACAGTGATGTTATGTGCCATGGAGTAGAAAAAGTAAAAAACAAAATGAGAGAAATAGAACTACAAGGAAATGCAGCTACTAATAAAGACAAAGACATGTATGGCACTTTAGAAATTGTATTAGAAATGTATGAAAGAGGTATAACTTTTTTACCAATTGATTTATATAAATCTCATGCAACAAAATTTTTAATGGAATCAGAAAAAGGGATTCGACCACCATTAAATAGTATACCTGGATTAGGAACTGTAGCAGCAGAGGGAATAGATATAGCAAAAAAAGAAGGAAAGTTTATGTCAATTGATGACTTAAGAATTAAATCTAAAATAGGAAAAACAGTTATTGAACTTTTACAAAATGCGGGTTGCTTAAAAGGTATGAGTCAAAGTAATCAAATGAGCTTATTTGGCTAAGAAAGAAGGATAAATAATGACAATAGATACTATAAAAATTGAACATATATTTACTATAAAAAATATTATTATATATTTTATTATCATTAATATAATAGGATTCCTTGCCATGTGGATAGATAAGAAAAAAGCCCAAAAAGGTTACTGGAGAATTAGTGAACATACTTTGTTTGTTATTACATTATTGGGAGGACGGAATAGGAACAATAGCAGGCATGTATACATTCCACCATAAAACAAAAAAAATGAGATTTGTAATAGGATTACCAACAATATTAGTTACAGAAACAGTGCTGATTATATATATACTAATAAGATAAAATGGAATAATATTTTTTATAATACAAATAAACTATGTAGTAAAAAAAGTACTACATAGTTTTATTTTACGATTTATATATTAAATTTAATCAAATCATTTTACTATGGTGCAGGTGGTGGGGGTCGAACCCACACGAATGTTACTTCGCAGGATTTTGAGTCTTTTAAGGTAATTTATAGTTATTTATTTTTAACACTAAATATTGCCTTTTAAAAAGCTCAAAATTATGAATATTCTAGCATTTATACTTAATTTTCTTACTTACTAAATAAGATTATAATTTTTTTATGATTTTACAAATTTATTAAAAAAATGTTAGATGTTTTGTTAGATATTATTAGATGTGATAGATGATTTATTATTGATTTAACCTTAAGGCTATTTACTTAATTGTAGATGGCCTTTTATTAATATAAAAAGAAATGGAGTTGATTTTAATGAAAATTGAATACACAAAACACGGAGATTATTATCTTCCCAATTTATCTCCACCAAAAAAAGTAAACGCTTTTAAACTAGGTAAATATGGTCGAATGAGATTAAGATTTTTACAAGAAAATAGAAAAGCTGAATACACTATTTTGTTTATTAATAATAAGTTACAAAAACATTTGATGGAGATAGATGAAATAGCAAATGCAAGATTTGAATTTCTAATGAAACAGTTTATGGAAAAAGAAAATATTACAGAAAAATTAAAAGCTACTAACCAAATGGAATGGGTTGGTAAAATGAACAACATTAAAAATTGTGTCGAAGAAATTATATTAAAAGAATTAATTTATGTATAGAAAGAGGTAATGATTATGGAAGAAAAAAGATTATATGATGTAGATTCAATAGAATTTAATGAATTATTAGATTTAGCAAGAATCGAACTTAAAAATAACGATTTAGAATACCAAGATTTAGAAAATCAAGTAAATGAAATTATTAATAAATATCCAAGAATATGATGAAGTACCAAATTTAAACGAAGAAGAATGTAAAATGTTACAAAATTTAATATCACTTTATCTTCAAATGAGCAATTTTGAAGAAAGAAAAATCTTCTTTTTAGGTGCTAGAGAAAACTATTTTTATTTTAAAAATATGAATTTAATAAAAGAATAATTTTATAAAAATTAATAAGAAAAAGTAAAAAATAATAAAGTAAAACTTCTTATTTTAGGCACAAAATTTAAAATGTTTGTGACTTCTTTTTCTTTTCGTAAATGCCAATGAAAAATTTTAATTGTGAGTACTTTCTAAAATTATTGAATATGCAAGCACCGTATTTGTACTCACGCCCAAATACCTATCAAGAATTGGACAAGTCCCAAACCCTAAAATAAAAAAATCAAAACGCCAAAAACTTTTATAAAAAGTGAGATGAAAATTTTATGAGAAAACGAAATATAAAAATTAATATATTTTTAAGCGAAGATGAAAAAAGAATTTTTGATGAAAAGCTTAAAAAGTCTGGACTAACAAAATCAGATTTCTTTAGAAAAATTATTCAGGATTATGAACTAAAAGAACAACCTGATGAAAGATTTTATGAAATGCTAAATCAGTTACGAGGTATGGCAAATAATTTAAACCAGATGGCAAGAACTTATAATAGATATCAAGGTTATATAAAAGAAAATAAATTCACCCCTCTATTAAATCAAATTCAAGATTTAGTTTTAAGTATGCAAGAGGTTTATCTTATTCCTCAAAAGAAAGGAGCATTAAATGGCAATAACAAAAATATGGAAATTTAAAAGCAGATTAAACCAACTTATTGAATATGCAATTAATGGAGAAAAAACAGAACAAAAATTATATGTATCAGGTATCAATTGCATACCTGATACTGCTTTTTATGAAATGAAAAATGTTAAGAAACAATTTTTTAAAACTGAAGGAATTGAATGTTTTCATGGCATACAATCTTTTGTTAAAGATGAAGTTACTCTAGAACAAGCACATGAAATTGGTGTAAAACTTGCAGATGAACTATGGGGAGAAAATTTTCAAGTAATTGTATCTACCCATTTAAACACTGATAATATTCACAACCACTTTGTTATAAATTCTGTTTCATTTATAGATGGCAAAAGATTTTATAACAAAAAAAGAGACTATGCACTTATGGGAAAAACATCAGACGAAATATGTGAAGAATATGGGTTAAGCGTTTTAAAACAAGAAGAAAAATACAATAAATATGCTACAAGTAATTTATACAAAGAGCTTATGAGAGATTCAATTGATTATGCAATAGCCAGTAGCAAAGATTATGATGAATTTATACAAATATTAAAAGACTTAGATTATATTATAACTGATAGAAACAACTCCCTATCTATTAGACGAGAACCTTATAAAAGAAACACAAGAATTGAAAAACAATTTGGTAAAAATTATTCTAAAGAAAATATCTTTAAAAGAATATTAGAAACTCAAGCTACCTTTCCTTATTCTCCAGATCCATATTTATTAATTAATAGGACTTATAAATATTACAATAATATAAAAGAAAAACATTATCCACAAAAAGGCAGTATTTTATACCTAATGTTTCATTACAAGAAATTATTTGGTATAAAGACAGAAAATGACTTAAAATCGAATATAACAAGAATTACACCAGAATTAATAAGAGAAATAAAAAAAATGGATGAATATTCTAATCAAGCAAAATTATTAGTTACTAATAATATAAACCCAGAAGAAGAATTACTTAAATTTGAAAAAAGTATTTATGAAAAAATAAATCCTTTAAAAAGCGAAAGAGAAAATCTATGGAAGAAATATAAAAAAACTAAAACTGATAATGAAAAGAAAGATTTTGAAAATCAAATTATAGATATTTCTAAAAAAATCACACCTCTTACAGAACAAATAAAATGTTGCAACAACATAACAAATAGGCTAAACAAGATTAAATATTTTGAACTTAAAAATAGTTTAGAAATTGAATATTCCAAAAAAGGAACAAAATATACAAATAAAGAAATATTATAAAATAAGAACTTTGCTTTCTCCTTAATTAATTTATAAATAACAAGCATATAACCTTAATTCCTAATATAATTTACAAAATATTCAGGACACTAAAAATATATTTAAAAATATTTTTAATTATATAACAACAATTGACTTTGCTAGCCAATTGTTGTTATATAAAATTTTCTTTTATAATTTGGGTAATTTCGTTTATTTTTTTAGATTGTCAGGTGTTTTTAAATTCATTTTTGCATATTCAAAAATTTTCCCAATATTATTACTTATATTTCCAACTAAATCACTCATCCATTTATGTCTTGGCATTATCCATACATGAAAATGTACATTTTGTTTTTCCTCAAATATAACATTAAATCTATCACATATATTATTAGATTTTAAAATTTTGATAGTCTTATTAACTATTTCGAAGATTTCTATCCTTTCCTTTTTTGAAAGTTCTTCAAAATTTTCTATATGTCTTGTTGGAGAAACAACGAAAAATCCTTGTATTGGTAACTCCCAATCTTGCGATAATGTAAATCTATCATTCTGATATGCCATTCCACAAGGTAATATAAATTCATTTTTTACATATGCACAAGCAAGGCAACCATTTAAATTCACTTCTTCGTTTGCATAATTTATCATTTTATTACTAACCTCACTTTTAAGTATTATATTTATTTTTTGATTATCTTAATACTAAAAATTAAATACCATTAATATCATCTTTCTGATTCTTCTTTTCCTAGATTATCCTTAATAATACTCTCTGCACTTTGTGGTCCTATTGTTGTTTGTTGTAACTGTGGTAAATTTCGATATTCACCATTATTAGAAATTGCATTCACAAATCTTTGTCTCGCTTCTACTCCACTTGTATAATTATTCTGTAATTGATGTGATACAGGAATTTCTCTATCTAAAAGTGAACAAATTTTATACCATTCATTTGGATTAGAAATATTACCAATTATTCTATTTCCATTTTCATTAGATGGTGATCTATTATCTGATGAAGGAATCCATGCATTTCCTGAATTATCAATTAACATATATGTATTCATTCTATCACTAGAAGATTTAAACTGCAATTTAGTAATGTCATTATCAAATACTTCTAAAACATCAGATTGAAAATTTGAAAATTCTTCATCAGTAATCTCAAATAACTTTCTATTTTTAACTCCATATTTTCCTAAAGGCATATATTGAAAAATCTGCCATTTATTTATGTAATCAAGTCCTCTAATCAGCTTTGCTAATTCATGTGCATCTTCTAAATTTCCCTTATGTGCAACTGTATTAATACAAATATTTGCTCCATATTTGTGTAATTCTTGACATATAGCTAATTGCTCATTAACTATATCCGACTTTGTATTTCTAAAACGCCTAAAAATTTCATCAGTTGAACCATCAATAGGGATTCCAATTACATCAACAAGTTCTGCTATCCTCTTTGCATCTAATTGATTCACAACTTTACGTCTTCCTATTGATGCATTTTTTATAATTGGACTACCAACTGTGTCTAGTGAAACTCTAAAACCTATTTCTTTAATTTCTTCAAGTAAGTCAATAATATCATCACGAGCTAAAGGATCTCCACCACAAAGAGTAATTTTTGGAACTCCTACATCATGAGCATATTGTAAAAAGCTAACTAATTTATCTGTAGGAAATATTTTCCCTGGCCTTTCTTCTCTCGAGTAACTATAGCATCCTTTGCAGTGAACAAAACAACTTTGGCTTGCAAAAACATTTAAATGCATTTTTTCCCTCCTAAGTTCTATCTCTCAATATCTTCATCTTGAGCATCTAAACCTTGAGTTTTTTCTTTACCTAATAATTTTGCAGTTAACTCATTGTCTTGCCTTACTAAATCTATTCTTTTTAGATATTCTCTCATCCTCTCATTGTATGATAAAATTGTATCAATTTCATCTTTTGGCGTAAAGCTCTCTAAATACTCTTTTACATTAAAGTCTAATAAATCTGGAGAAGTTGTTCCTTCAACAGGTACTAACCAAAAATGCACATTAACAAAAGGGTCAGATTTTTCATTTGAAAGAAGATGGGCATAGTTTAATCCTAATTCTTTTCTCATGCCTTCTTTTGTTTTCTTAAGAATAAATGCATATCTAAGAAATGTAGTATCATCTAAAAGATCAAAAGCCCTGTAAGTCTTGTCTAGTCCAAAAATATAAAACCCAGGACATGGATATTTTGGATCAGCTCTAACAATTATTCCATTATTTTCATAAATAGGTCTATTCTGTTCAGGAACATACTCTGGATATTGTTCCATAAAATCTGCTCTTGAAAGATCAGCTGGTGCTAAGTATGCTCTGTAATTCTTTGTTCCCCCATAAAAATGAATCCAGCGCATTCCTTCTGGTTCTGGTGGAAATCCATCTCTTGTTTCTGCATCAAAATATTGTAATGGTTTTTTATTATGCTTAAGTCGCATTCTAAAATCTGTATCTATTTTTCTCACCTCCATTTTACTGAATTTTAATCACTCTTTTGTTTTTATATTTAATAATTTTTCTAACAAATTGTATTTTTTACTTATGTATAACCTCTTACATGGCAAATTATAACACCCTTTATATGTTATGTCAACATTTTTTATTTTTGTAGAAAACTTGCAAATGGTAAAATTAAATTACCGTTTTAAGATAAATAAAAAGACACATAATTAAAACTTATGATACAATGTTGGTGTCGAATCAAACATTGAAAGGAAGAATTAATTATGTGTCAAGAAAATAATACCACAAAAAGTAGAAAAGGTAAACACCTAGAA
>USIO01000022.1 GCA_900554815.1 uncultured Clostridium sp. | reverse complement strand
AGTGACACTCACTAATGATGAGGAGATAGAAAAAGAAAGAGGAATTACCATTCTTTCTAAAAATACTTCTGTTATGTATAATGACGTAAAAATTAATATTGTAGACACTCCAGGACATGCAGATTTTGGTGGAGAGGTGGAAAGAGTACTAAAAATGGTAGATGGTGTACTTTTATTAGTAGATGCTTTTGAAGGAGCAATGCCTCAAACCAGAGAAGTACTAAAAAAATCTCTAGCTCTTAATTTAAAACCAATTGTTGTTATTAATAAGATTGATAGACCTGGAGCTAATCCATTAAAAGTAGTAGATGAAATTATAGAACTATTTATTGAATTAAATGCTAATGATGACCAACTAGACTTTCCAGTAGTATTTGCATCTGCAAAAAATGGAATTGCAAAAATGAATATAAATGATGAATCAGATAACTTAAGCTGCTTATTTGAAACAATTATTAACAAAATTAATCCACCACAATGTGATGAACAAGGTACCATGCAAATGCTAGTTTCTAATATAGATTATGACGATTACTTAGGAAGAATAGCTATACGGAAGAGTAGAACGTGGCAGTGTAAAAAATGGAATGAATGTAGCAATTTGTAAAAAGGAAAAAACAGAAAATGGAAAAATTGCTAAACTATTTACATATGTAGGATTAAAGAAAGCAGAAGTAGAAGAAATAAAAGCTGGAGATATTGTTGCACTTTCTGGAATTAGCGATATTAATATTGGAGATACAATTTGTGATGTTTCAAACCCAGAAAAGATACCATTTGTGGACATAGATGAACCAACAGTTTCTATGACATTTAGTGTAAATGATGGACCATTTGCTGGAAGAGAAGGCACATTTGTTACTTCAAGACATCTTAGAGATAGGCTTTTTAAAGAATTAGATAGAAATGTAAGTTTACGTGTAAAAGAAACAGATAGAGCCGAAAGCTTTGAAGTTTCAGGACGTGGAGAATTACATTTATCTGTACTAATTGAAACAATGAGAAGAGAAGGATTTGAACTATTAGTTTCTAGACCAAAAGTAATTATTAAAGAAATAGATGGAGTAAAATGTGAACCAATTGAAAGACTGGTTGTAAATGTTCCAGATGACTGCATTGGAAATGTAATAGAAAAATTAGGAAGAAGAAAAGGCGAAATGGTTAACATGGAGCCAGCAGAAGCAGGACACACTAAAATTGAATTTAAAATACCTGCAAGAGGTTTAATTGGTTATAGAACAGAGTTTATGACAGATACAAAGGGAAATGGAACAATGAATAGCATATTTGATTGTTATGAGGAATATAAAGGTGAAATATCTTCAAGAACAAGAGGTGTTATTGTAGCATTTGAACAAGGTGTTTCTGTAACTTATGGACTATATAATGCACAAGAAAGAGGAGACTTGTTTATAGGGCCAGGAACAGAAGTGTATGAAGGAATGATAGTAGGACTTAACTCAAGAGGAGAAGATATTGCTATTAATGTATGCAAGGAAAAACATTTAACTAATACAAGGGCTTCTGGTTCTGATGATGCATTAAGACTAGTTCCACCAATTCAATTTTCATTAGAAAAAGCCATAGAATTTATTTCAGATGATGAGCTAGTAGAAGTAACGCCAAAAAACATTCGTTTAAGAAAGAAAATTTTAGACAGCAAAACAAGAGAAAGAATGGCAAGAAAATAGGAGAAATATTATGGTTAATACAGACATTCTAAAACAAATAAAGCAAGAATCTATAAATACTAATATACCTATTATTATGGATAGCACACTAAAAGTAATAACAGACTACCTAAAACTAATAAGACCTTTATCTATATTAGAAATTGGTACAGCTGTAGGATATTCTGCTATATGCTTTGCAAAATATTTAAATAAAGATGGTAAGATTGATACAATTGAAATTGACGAACAAAAAGCAAAAAAAGCAATAACAAATATTCAAAACATGCGGACTGGAAAATAAAATTAATGTAATAATAGGAAATGCAGTTGAAATATTGCCAATAATAAATAAAACATATGATGTTATATTTATTGATGCTGCAAAAGGAAAATACCCTATATTTTTAGAACATGCATTAAGACTTACTAAGATTAATGGATATATTTTTGCAGATAATATTTTATATAAGGGATATGTAATGAGCAATTACAATAAGCACAAACAAAGAACTGCAGTAACACATTTAAGACAATACATTCGGACAAGTAACAAATAATGAAAGATTAGAAACAAAAATATTAGATGTTGGAGACGGGCTAGCTGTTTCAAAAGTATTAAAATAAGAAACAAAAACCATACACTTACTTAAAGCGTATGGTTTTTTGCGTCTGAATTTGGATATATACTTTCATATGGAACACCATAAAAATACTGGAAAGCAAGCTCTTTAGGTAACTCATATACTATAGGCCTATCATCTTCAAAAATAACTACTGGCAAATAAATAGGAAGTTTAGCAAGAGGAGTTTTTCCTACTACTCGTGGTTTATAGATATTTGAATGACTTGCACTTCCAAATCTTGCAACTTTTTCCATTTTATCTGTTTTAATTTGTGTTTCGAATTTTCTACCATTTTTACTGTCTTGACTAGACATGTGTATCGCTTGATAGTTAGTACTCTTAGGATTAGCAATATAATCTTTTCTTCTTTCAGATATTACATTAATAGAATTAGCACCATAATAAATATGTAAAAAATTTTCCAATTTGTAACAATAATTTATTAAAAGGCTTTCATCATCTTTACCATTTAAATCAATAATAATATGCTTTATGCCATGAATATCATAAATATTTTCTATACCTTTACGACTTGCCTTTTCCAAAGTGGCATCCATAGACTTAATTCTAGCAATTGTATGAAAATTAAGTTCAGGAAAAGCTTTTCTAATAGCAGTATATTCTTCCAAGATCTCTTGTTTAAAAAATCCTTTAAAGTAACCAGTAGCATATTGACCATAAACATCAATAACATTAGACACATCAAAATGTATATTTTTTAAAAATGTATTTTTTCCGATTATCCATTAATTAGTCAATCCTTTAAAAATCTTTTTATTAATTACATAATAATATTATAGCAAATAAATTATAAAAAGTAAATAAATATATGGATTTAGTAGAAATAATATGCTATAGTAAAGTATAGAAATATATAGAAAAAGAGGAAGATATTATGAAAATACCAGAATTATTAGCCCCAGCAGGTACTTTTGAAAAGGCTAAAATAGCTTTTATGTATGGAGCAGATGCAGTATATGCAGGAACAAGCTCATTATCATTAAGAACAAGAGCAGAAATGCAAGATAATGATTTAATTAATACAATAAAATATGCACATCTTATTGGAAAAAAAGTATATGTGGCTATTAATATATTTGCTGGGGATGATAAATATGATGAAATACGCAAACAAGCACAAATTTTAAATAAACTAAAAGTAGATGGAATTATTGTAGCAGATGGTGGAGTACTGGAAGTACTAAATGAAGAAGCTCCAGATGTAGAAAAACACATTAGTACACAAGCAAACACCGTAAGCTACCACACTTGCAAATTTTGGCATAATAATGGTGCTAAAAGGATTATTTTAGGTAGAGAGTTAAATAAAGAACAAATTCGTGAAATTATAAATAATAAACCAGATGGACTAGATATTGAAATGTTTGTTCATGGAGCAATTTGCTTTGGATATTCAGGAAGATGTTTTTTAAGTGATTTTTTAGCAGGAAGAAGCGCAAATTTAGGCGACTGTGCACAAAGTTGCAGATGGGAATATAATGTGTATGTGGAAGAAAAAAACAACCCAGGAGAGTTAATGCCAGTAGAACACGACAACAAGGGAACTTATATTTTCTCTTCTAAAGACTTATGCTTAATAAAAGAATTACCAGAAATATTTGACTTAGGAGTGGATAGTTTAAAAATAGAAGGCAGATTAAAAACAGAATATTACTTAGCAACTGTTATTAATGCCTACAGAAATGCAATTGATGATTATTGCAAAAACCCGAGTAATTATGATTATAAAAAATACTTAGAAGAATTAGAAAAAGTAAAAACAAGAGGTTTAACTACATTTTATTTTAATGATAGAAACAACCAAGATATACAAGAATATGAAGGCAAACAATATAATTCATATTATGAATTTGGAGGAAAAGTTTTAAAATATAATAAAGAAAAAACATTAATAGAAATTAGAAACAAATTATCAGTTGGAGATACTTTAGAAATTATTATCCCACATCAAATTAAACCAGTTGAATTTAAAATAAAACAATTATGGGATAGTGAAAACGAAGAAGAAATAAATACAGTTAACCCAGGGAAACAAGGACAAACAGCTAAATTGCAACTACCAATTAAAGTTGAACAAAATACTATAATTAGAAGGAAGAAAAAACTCCGTTAATTTACATATGTAAATTAACGGAGAGGATGTTAAAAAATTGACAAAATACCTCCTAAAATTGTATCGATGAAGTGCCACACCTGCGACGACAAGGTCACAGTGTTTCTCAGCATTCCAGCAAAATTACTGGAAAGAGATGCCAAAAACACTATAACCAATGTCACTTTCAAAACCCAAAGAACAACCCGGAGAACATTAAGCAAAGTTTTTTTCACAATTTTTCATCCTTTCATTTATCCCATTGGGAATATTATATCTATATTATACTACGGTTTTTAAAAATAGTCAAAAAAGTCGAATAAAAATTTTATAATTAAGGAAAGGAAAAAATGAATATGAGAATAATATTGGCTTCAAATTCTCCTAGAAGAAGAGAACTATTAGATTTAATAAAAGCAAATTATGAAGTAATTCCTAGTAATGAGGATGAAACATTAAAAGAAAATTTACCATTAGAAGAGCAATCTAAAAGATTAGCTTATATAAAAGCAAAATCTGTATTTAATAAAACAAATGGAGAAAGAATTGTTATTGGTGCAGACACATTAGTAGTAAAAGATGGAAAAATTTATGGAAAACCAAAGAATTTAAATGATGCAAAACATATGTTATTAGAATTAAATAACAATATGCACCAAGTAATTACTAGTGTAGCAGTACTTATAGAAAAAAATGGTAAAATAGAAGAAAACGTTTTTTCAGATATTACAAATGTATATATAGGGAAGATGACTGAAAAAGAAATAGAAGAATATATTAGTAAAGAAGAAGTTTTAGACAAAGCCGGAAGTTATGCAATCCAAAGCAGTTTTAGTAAACATGTAGAAAAAATAGAAGGAAATTATACAACAGTTTTAGGACTACCAATTCATAAAGTATATGAAATATTAAAAAAATATAATTAATAAGTGTTTATTATTAAATTTTTATGTTATAATAAATTAAATAATTATGAAAGGGGAGGGTTTAATATGCAAAAGAAAACTAAAGTAATAATTGGGATTGTGGCAGTTGCTATAGTTATCATAGCAGTAGTTGTTGCAATGACAATGAATTCAACTTCTAAAACAAATTTAGAGCCAATTAATAGCGCAGAAGACCTATCTGCATTAATTGAAAAAATATATGAGGGAGAGGAGAACTTGTACCCAACTTTAAATACAACAATTGTAGATACAACAGATGATATGGCAGTAAAGAGTGCAACTGGTTTAGAAAATGCCAATGACTTAGAATATATTGTTATTTCTGAGCCAATGATTACATCACAAGCATATTCTCTTGTACTTGCAAAGGTAAAAGAAGGCAAAAACGCAAGTGAAATAGCAAAAACAATGAATGAAAATATTGATGCTAGAAAGTGGATATGTGTTTCTGCTGAAAAAGTATATACAACAAGTAGTGGAGATGTAATATGCCTTGTAATGGCTAGTCAAGATATGGCGAAACCAATTTACGAAAAATTTAAACTTTTGGCTGGAAATGTTGGACAAGAATTTGAAAAATCAGAACAAGAACTATTAGCTCCAGAGGCTCTTTAATAAAGAAAAAATAGTGTCGTCATTTTAAATTAAAATGGCGATATTACTTTTTATACAAAAGGAGAAAACTTATGGTATTTTCTAGTATAACATTCTTATTTTTCTTTTTGCCGATTTTATTAGGTACATATTATATTGTACCTAATAAAGCTAAAAATATTGTTTTATTATTAGCATCAATTTTATTCTATTTTTGGGGTGAACCAACATATGGTTGGGTAATGATTTTCTCTATTATATGCACATATGTATTCGTAATATTAATGGACAAGTATAAAAAAAATTCAAAAATATTTTTAATACTTGCTTTATTTATATGTGTTGGAATACTTGTTTATTTTAAATATACTAATTTTTTAATTGAAAATATAAATTTATGGCTTAAAGATAAAATAGATTTTATTTATGTTATACTACCAATTGGAATTTCTTTTTATACATTCCAATTAATTAGTTATATAATTGATGTTTATAGAGGACAAGCAAAAGTACAAAAAAATATTTTAAAACTTGCTATGTATATTTCTTTATTTCCTCAATTAATTGCAGGGCCTATTGTAAGATATACTACAATTGAAAAACAATTAGAAAATAGAGTACATACATTTCAAAAATTTGCACTAGGAGTTAGAAGATTTATTATAGGATTAGGAAAAAAAGTGCTAATTGCAAATGTGCTTGGAGAATTAGCGAATATTTTCTTGTCGAGCAATGACAATAGTGTTTTATTTTATTGGCTATATGGAATATCAGCCATGCTACAAATTTATTTTGACTTTTCTGGTTATTCTGATATGGCAATTGGTTTAGGAAAAATGTTTGGATTTGAATTTTTAGAAAACTTTAATTATCCTTATATTGCAACAAATATTACAGACTTTTGGAGAAGATGGCATATTTCTTTAAGTTCATGGTTTAGAGATTACATATATATTCCTTTAGGTGGAAATAGAGTAAACAAAATAAAATGGATTAGAAATATTATGATTGTGTGGCTACTCACTGGACTATGGCATGGTGCGGCATGGAACTTTGTTATTTGGGGAGTATATTTTGGTATTTTATTGATTATAGAAAAATTATTTTTGGAAAAATATTTAAAAAAACTACCCCAATTTATAGGAAGATTGTATGTTCTATTTTTAGTAATGATTAGTTTTATTATATTTAATGCAGAAAGCATTCCACAAATTATAAAGAACATAGGAGGAATTCTTGGAATTACAAGCAATTCGCTAATCTCAACAGAAAGTCTATATTACTTAAAAAGCTATTTTTTAGTAATAATTATAGCAATACTAGGAGCAACACCTATATTTTCTAAAATAGCTACTAAAAACAAAATTTCTAAGATTGCAAATTTCTTAGAACCTGCATATTTACTAATAATATTAGTAACTTGTACGAGCTATATAATAAATAGTTCTTTTAATCCATTCTTATATTTTAGATTTTAGGAGGAAACTCATGCAAGGCAAAATAAAGAATATAATTATTTCTGTTGGATTTGCAACAATATTAATATTAACTTTTCTTATTAATATTTTTCCAGAAGATAAGCTAATTTCTACTACAGAAAGAAGAAAACTAGCTCAGTTTCCCCAAATTAGTATAAAAGAAATAGTCAATCGGTAAGACCATGGAAAAAATAGAAGAATATACAACTGATCAATTTATTGCTAGAAACTTTTTAAAAGAACTAAATTCATTTGTTAGAATAAATATTTTGGGGCAAAAAGATAATGATAAGCTATTTGAAAAAGATGGCGCAATTTATAAAATGGAATACCCAATAAATACAGCATATATTGAAAAGTCAGCAAATAAAATAAATGAAATATATGAAAAATATTTGAAAAATAAATCAATGAATGTATACTATGCTATTATTCCAGATAAGAATTACTATTTAGAAGATGATGACCATCTTAAGCCTAATTACATGGAACTAAAAAAAATAATGAATAACAATTTGCAAAATTTAGAGTATATTGATATATGGGATTGCATAAAATTAGAAGATTACTATAAAACAGATTTACATTGGAGACAAGAAAAACTATATAAGGTAGTTAATAGACTAGAAGAAAAAATGAAACTACAAACAACTCACGCAAATGAATATAATATAGTAGACGAAGGAGAATTTTTTGGAACATATTATGGGCAACTAGGAAAAAATGTAGAACCGGATAAACTATATACACTAACTAATTATGAAATAGAAGGATGTAAAACTTACAATTTCGAAAACAAAGAAACTGGCAAGATTTATTACTATAAGCAAACAGCAGACAGGTACGATATATTCCTATCAGGTGCTACCCCATTAATTAGTATAGAAAATCCAAATGCAAATTCCAAAAAAGAATTGCTACTATTTAGAGACTCATTTGGAAGTAGTATAGCACCATTATTAGTAAAAAACTATAGCAAAATAACTTTAATAGATATTAGATATATTTCTAGCAAAATACTAACACAATATTTAGAATTTGAAAATCAAGATGTACTATTTTTATATAGTATTCCAATATTAAACCAAAATATATTTAAATAATAATTAGCAAAAAAGAAGATTTCTATTATCTTCTTTTTTGCTTAAAAAATTATATAAATAAAAAATTATTCTTTTATTTGACTGGCTAATTTGCCAATGGCTTTTGTTTCTATACGAGAAACATAAGAACGACTAATACCCATCATGTCAGCAATTTCATTTTGCGTTCTAGGCTTAGAACCATCCAACCCAAAACGCATTTCTAATATATTTTTTTCCCTAGGCTTTAAAACTTCTTTCATTTTTTTATACAATAATTTTATCTTTAGTTTTAAATCAATTTCATCCTCAATATTTTTTTCATTATTTTCAAGAACATCTATTAAAGATATTTCATTATCATCTTTATCTTTACCAATTGGCTCATTTAAATAAACTTCTGCACCTATTTTTTTAGTACTTCTTAAATACATTAAAATTTCATTATCAATACATCTGGAAACATATGTAGCAAGGCGAACTCCTTTTTCTTGCCTAAAACTATTAATTCCTTTAATTAATCCAATAGTTCCGAATAGAAATTAAATCATCATTGCCTATATTAGGAATATTATATTTTTTGCATACATGTGCAACTAACCTTAAATTACGTTCAATTAAAATATTTCTTGCTTCTTCATTTCCTTTTTGATATTTTTCTAAATAATCGGCTTCTTCTTTACTAGATAGTGGCTCTGGGAATAAATTACTACTGGATATATAGCCAACTAGAAATATAGATGTTTTTAAAAAAGAAAAAAAGCCAGAAAGCCAAAGAGCAAACATAAATGCACCTCCATTTAATCTATAACCTAGTATATGTTTAAAAAATAATAAAAGTGCATGTATTGCTAAAATTAGCAAAGACTAAAATCTTTTTTTATATTGGTAAATTTTACTTGATTTTTTTTGAAATATGTTGTAAAATAAAAAATGTTAAAACAATACCTTTACTTAGTTTAAGGATAATACTCTTACTTAAACTCAGTTTATGGCAAATAAATTTTATAGGAGGTAAAAATTATGACACCAGCTAGAAAACAAGAAATTATAGCTACTTATAAAAGAGAAGAAAACGATACTGGCTCACCAGAAGTTCAAATAGCTCTTTTAACAGAAAGAATTAATGAATTAACAGAACATTTAAAAGTTCATACAAAGGACAATCATTCAAGACGTGGGCTTTTAAAAATGGTAGGAAAAAGAAGAAATCTATTAAACTACCTATCTAAAAAAGATTTAGCAAGATATAGAGAAATAGTTGAAAAATTGAATTTAAGAAAATAATAAAAATGAGCAGGTATGCGGCTAATTTTTCGGCTGTTCCTGCTTAATTTTTTATTACTAAAGAAAAAATTTACTTAATAGAAAATTAAATTTGTTATTTTTTTACCAAAAAATAACAACATAAGCAAAACAGAAATGTAAAAAATATTATTTAAAGGATAAATTTTATGATTTTGAAAGTAGCTTGTATGAAGAAAAGAATAAATCTATTTTTCATAGAGGTTACGTTCAAATAAAATTTATCTTTGTAAATAAAAAATTAGGAGGTAAATTTTATGTTTAAAACTTATAGTATGGAGTTAGCAGGAAGAACGCTAACAATTGAAAATGGAAAAATGGCAGGACTAGCAAATGGAAGCGTTTTAGTTCGTTATGGAGATACGGCAGTATTAACTAATGTAACAGCTTCTAAAGAACCAAAAGAAGGAATTGACTTTTTCCCATTATCGGTTGACTATGAAGAAAGACTATATGCAGTAGGAAAAATACCAGGAAGTTTTCAAAGAAAAGAAGGCAAACCAACAGAAAAGGCGATTTTAACTTCAAGAGCAATTGACAGACCTATGAGACCTTTATTCCCAAAAGATTTTAGAAATGATGTTGTTATTAGTTGCTTAGTATTATCAGTAGACCAAGACAATTCTCCAGAAGTATGTGCTATGATTGGTGCTGCCACTGCAACTGCTATTTCCGATATTCCGTTTAATGGCCCAACCGCTTCTGTTAATGTTGGGTATATAGATGAGCAAATAATAATTAACCCAGATGCGCAACAAAGAGAAAAATCAGATTTAAATTTAACAGTTGCAGGAACATTAGAAAAAATTACTATGATTGAAGCTGGTGCAAATGAAATACCAAACAATATAATGTTAGATGCAATTAAACAAGGACATATAGAAATAAAAAGAATTTGTGAATTTATAAATCAAATTGTTTCAGAAATAGGAAAACCAAAATTTGAATATAAACATTTTGAAGTAAATAACGAAATATACGAAAAAATAGAGAATGCATACAAAGACAGAATGTATAAAGACATACAAACTATTGATAAAGACATAAGAGACGCTAATATTGAAAAAATTACAGCAGATATTGAACAAGCCTTTTTAGAAGAATATGGGGAAGAAGGTTTAGAAGAAAGAAAACAAGATATTGCAGACAGTATTTATAAACTAGAAAAAAAATGTGTTAGAGAAATGATTCTAAAAGAAAAGAAGCGTGTGGATGGAAGAGGTATTGATGAAATTAGACCACTTTCGTGCGAAGTAGGGTTGTTACCTAGAGTACATGGAAGCGCGTTATTTACAAGAGGACAAACTCAAGTATTATCTGTTGCAACACTAGGAATGACAAGTGAAGAACAAATACTAGATGGACTAGATGAAGAAGAAGCAAAAAGGTATATGCATCATTATAACTTCCCAGGATATAGTGTTGGAGAAGCAAAAACTTCTCGTGGACCTGGAAGAAGAGAAATTGGACATGGAGCATTGGCAGAAAAGGCACTTGTACCAGTACTACCATCGGAAGAAGAATTTCCATATACAATAAGAGTTGTTTCAGAAGTTCTTTCATCAAATGGTTCAACTTCACAAGCTAGCATTTGTGGAAGCACTTTGGCTCTAATGGATGCAGGAGTTCCAATTAAAAAACCTGTAGCAGGAATTTCAACAGGTTTAATAACAGACTCAGACAACTCAGAAAACTATGTAATGTTAACAGACATTCAAGGAATTGAAGACTTTTTTGGTGATATGGATTTTAAGGTTGGTGGAACAAAAGATGGAATAACTGCAATACAAGTAGATATAAAAATAGACGGACTAACATATGATATAATAGAAAAAGCATTTGAAAAAACAAAAATAGCAAGAGACTATATTTTAGACGAGATTATGCTAAAACAAATTCCTGAACCAAGAAAGGAAATATCACATTATGCACCAAAAATTATATCTTTAACTATTAATCCAGAAAAAATTAGAGATGTTATTGGAACAGGAGGAAAAGTAATTAATAAAATTATTGCAGAAACTGGAGTAAAAATTGATATTGAAGATGACGGAAGAGTATTTATTTATTCTACAGATAAACTTGGTGCCGAAAAAGCACTAAAGATTATAGAAGATATTACAAAAGAAATTGAAGTTGGTGGAATTTACGAAGGAATTGTTACAAAAATTATGCCATTTGGTGCATTTATAGATTTAGGATCTGGCAAAGAGGGATTGCTACACATATCAAAAATTTCTAAAGAAAGAGTAAACAAAGTAGAAGATGTATTACACATTGGAGATAAAATTATGGTAAAAGTTTATGAAATAGATGAACAAGGAAGAATCAACCTAAGCCATAAAGATATACAAGAAAATAATAAGGAAGAATAAAGTTACAAAAAATATAATTTTTACTAAAATTGTTGTATTTTGTAAATAGAAATAGTATAATATAATAGGTTAAGGAATAAAAATACATTAGAAAAGAGGGGTCAAATGAAATATTTATATGTATTACAACAAGCACTTGTGTGGATTATAACAGCATTTTGGATTTATCAAATTGGAATTAGTTTATGTTCATTAATTAAGCTAAAAGAAAAACCTTTACTAAAAAAGAAAAACCATAAATTTATGGCTATTATTCCAGCACACAATGAGGAAGACGTAGTAACTAATTTAATAGAAAGTCTTAAAAATCAAGACTACCCAAAAGAACTGCTAGACATCTATGTAATAGCAGATAATTGTACTGACTCAACTGCAGAACTTGCTAAAGCTGCAGGAGCAATTGTTTATGAAAGATTTGACCCAGAAAAGAAGACAAAAGGCTATGCAATGCAGTGGTTTTTAGCGCAAAAAATAGAAGAAAATGCAGATTATGATGCTTTTTGTGTGTTTGATGCAGATAATATAGTAGACAAAAACTTTATAAAAACAATGAACAAAAAACTTTGCCAAGGGGAGGAAGTTGTTCAAGGATATAGAGACATTAAAAACCCTACAGACAACTGGATTACTTCGGGATATGCAATTTTTTATTGGACAATGAATCGTTTCTACCATTTAGCTAGATATAATTTAGGATTGTCTCCACTAATTAATGGTACAGGCTTTATGGTTAAATTCGACATTATTAAACCAGAAGGATGGAATACAAAAACATTAACAGAAGATATTGAATTTTCGCTAAAAAATATTGCTAAAGGAAGAAAATTAGGCTGGGCGGTAGATGCAAAAGTATATGATGAACAGCCATTAGGATTTATACAATCTTGGAAACAAAGAACAAGATGGACGGTAGGACATATTCAATGTATTAAAGAATACACAAAGCCATTGACTATGGCAGTTAAAGAAAATAAAACAATAATGAATTTTGACCGGACTATTGTATATTTTAGGAAGTATACCAATGTTTATATTAACACTAGTTCTACTATTAATTAATTCTATTATGTTTTTAGGAGAAGGAATGACAACAAAAGAATTAGTGGATAGTTATATACGTTATTTAATACCAACGTTTTTACTTCCAATTGGAACAGCAGTAATAATTATGCTTTTAGACAAAAGACCAATTAAACCTATGATAAAAGGATTAATATGCTATCCATTATTTTTAGCATCTTGGATATTAATTAACTTTAAATGCTTATTTAAAAGAGACACAACTTGGGAAAAAATTAAACATGTTAGAAGTATTAAAATAAACGAAGTAAGTAAAGTAAATATAGATGAGAAAGTTTAAACATACAATAAGAAAATCATAGAATTCGGAAGTCAGACAATTAAAATCAGATTTTCCGAATTTTTAATTATTTTAAAGAACTAATTTATAATTCTTTAGCAAATAAAATATATTGAAAAATATATACAAGGAAGGAACAAAAATGGAACAAACTTATAAAATGAAAAAAAGCGTATTAGTATTAATTTTAACTATTATAATTTTAATTCAAATACTTGCTAGAATGTATGTAGGATTTCAAAAAGAGTATTTCCACATTGATGAATCATATTCGTATTCATTAATGAATTACGATAAAATAGACATAACAAATAATGAGGACTTTTATAATAACTGGCACACAAAAGATTACTATATAGATTATTTATCTATTAATGAACAAGAAAAATGGGATTGGAGACCTGTTTACGAAAACCAAAAAAACGATGTGCATCCACCTTTATATTACCTATTACTTAGAATAGCAGCTAGTTTTACAATAAATGACTTTACAAAATGGACAGGAATAATACTAAACATAATTATTTCTGTATTTTCTAGTATTTTAGTATATCTTATTGCAGAAAAATTATTTAAAAATCAAAAGATGGCACTATTAACCTGTCTTGTTACTGGACTAACTATAGGAGCACTGGAAACAACGGCATTTATTAGAATGTATGAACTTGCTAATTTCTTTGTTTTACTTATTTCATATTTACATATAAGACTATATTCTAAAAAAGAAATAACAATAAAAGACTTGCTCTTTATTGGACTAAGCATTTTACTAGGATCACTAACACACTATTATGTAATAATATATACAGCAATTATTTTTATAATATTTGTTATAAAATACATATTAAACAAAGAATATAAAAATTTAATAAAATATATTCTATGCTTTGCAATAGCAGCTATAATGTCATTAGCAATATTTCCATATTCTTTAACACATATATTTGGAGGATATAGAGGACAAGAAGCAAGAAGCAATTTATTAAACCCAGAGAATGTGTTTGCAAATTTAGCACTATACCTATACATTTTATCTAAAAATTTATTAGGCAATTTAGTTGTACCAGTAATTATTTTATATACAATATTAGTTATAAGCAAAGAACGTATTAAAAAAGAAAGAAATAAAAACGAACTAAACATAATTTTAATACCAACTGTTGTATATTTTATTTTAGTTGCGCAAATATCTGCATATAAAGAATTAAGATACATTATGCCTATTTTATCAACAGCTATGATATGCGTTATATATACAATTTATAGTTTACTAAAACAATATTTTTCAGAAAATAAAGTACGGAATTATTACAACAATTTTATTTATTATTATAATAATAAGTCCATTATTTACAAACTGTAAACTAGACTTTACATACACAAAAATGAATAATTTGGCATATAAAATGGAAGAAAAATCTTCTATACCAGCGCTCTACATATTAAACGAAAACAATATGCGCTTTTTAGATGATATATACATATTTACTAAACTAGATGAGTCCTATATTATGAAATATAGCCAAACAAATATAGAAAATATTAAAGAAGTATTAAAAAATAAGGACACATCAAATGGAATAATTATAGTCTATAATTCTGGAGTAGAAGCACAAAACATATTAGAACAAATAAAACAAACATATAATTACAGTAAAGAAGAAGATGTTCAAAGCCTTAATGCAGGAATGGTAAAATACTTATATTAAATAAAAAATAATGGAGAGATGCAAAATGATATTTGAACCACAGTTATTACATAAAATAAAGACAATAGCCTTTGTTGGACCTTCACGGTACAGGGAAAAGCTATCGTGCACAAATGGTAGCAAGCGAAAAAAATATTAGTCTTATAATAGATGATCGGATTACTTATTAATGAAAATGAGGTTGTAGCAGGAACCTCAGCAAAAAAAGCGCCAACTAAAATAGAAACAGTAAAAAAAGCATTATTTATGAGACCAGAAGAACAATCAGAAATTAGAAAAGCCTTGAGAAAATACAAACCAGATGCTATTTTAGTTTTAGGAACTTCAGATGACATGGTAGATAAAATTGTTACTAATTTAGGATTACCAGAAATTTCAGAAAGAATTTATATACAAGATGTGGCAACAGAAGAAGAAATGAAAACAGCAAAAAGAATAAGACAAACAGAAGGAAAACATGTTATTCCTGTACCAACTTTTGAAATTAAAAAAGATTTTTCAGGATATTTACTAGACCCATTACAAATTTTTAAATCAAAAGGAAGAGGCACTAAGCCATATATTTCAGAAAAATCAATTATTAGGCCAACATTTAGTTACTTAGGTAAATTTACAATATCGGATGCAGTATTTAGACAGATTATAGAATACATTGGGGCAAGAACAGAAGGAATTTCTAAAGTAACAAGGGTAAGAGCTATAATGGTAGAACAAAAAGTAGATATTTATGTAGAAGTAATATTAAAATATGGATATAATATGATAAATGTTATGAAAGAGTTCAAAATCAAAAGTCAAAAGGAAATAGAACAGTTAACTGCCATGAATGTTGGTCAAATTGATGTTGTTGGGAAAGGTCTTCAAATGGACTAAGATTAAATCCATAAAAAAATAAAAAGAAGGTAAGTAATGATAGCAGAAGTTATAATAAATAGTACAGCAAAAAATTTGAATAAAACTTTTGACTATATTGTTCCTACAAAACTAGAAAATAAAATAAAAATAGGAACAAGAATTTTTGTGCCTTTTGGAAAATCTAAAAAACTAGAGCAAGGTTTTGTTGTTTCCATAAAAGAATCGTCTCAATTTGCCAACAAAGAAATTGCTCAAATTGATGAAGAAGGATTAACAAAAGAAAATATCGAACTTGCAATTTTAATGGCAAGAAGATATTTCTGTAACATATCTGATTGCCTAAAATTAATGTTACCACCAGGTACGTGTGGTAAAAAAATAGAAAATAAAGTAAAGGAAAAAAAAGGAGAATTTGTATATTTAAAAAAAGAAACAGAAGATATATTATTAGATATAGAAAATAAGGCTGTTAAATCTCCAAAACAAGTGCGTAGCTTACAATTTTTAACTGAAAATGATGGCATACATATATTAGATTTAGAAAATATAACAGATACAACAAGAGCAATAACAAAATCCTTAGAAAAAAAAGGATATATTGAAATAGTAGAAGAAAAAATAGAGCGAAACCCATTTGAATTTAAAAAAGTAAAAAGAGATAAGCCACTATCACTAACAAAAGAGCAAGAAGCTGCTTTTAAAAGTATTGAAAAATCAATTAAACAAGAAGAATTTAAAAAATATTTAATATATGGGGTAACAGGTTCGCGGGAAAACAGAAGTATATTTGCAACTAATCCAAAAAGTATTGGAAAAGGGTAAAACTTCTATAATGCTAGTTCCAGAAATCTCCCTAACACCACAAATGGTAGAACGATTTTCTGCAAGGTTTGGAGATTGTATTTCTGTGTTGCATAGTAAATTATCCATTGGAGAACGCTATGACCAGTGGAAAAAAATAGAAGAAGGAAATGCAAGAATTGTAATAGGAGCAAGATCTGCAATTTTTGCACCTGTTAAAAATTTAGGAATTATTATTATTGACGAAGAACATGACTCTTCGTATAAATCAGATATGACTCCACGCTACAATGCCAAGGATTTAGCAGAATATATGGCAAAACAAAATAAAATTCCAGTTGTTTTAGGAAGTGCTACACCAGAGATTTCTACATTCTATAAAGCACAAAATGGAAAAATAGAATTACTTAAGCTAAGCAAAAGAGCAAATAAATCTAATTTACCTAAGGTACAAATTGTTGACTTACGTAATGAACTTATATTAGGGAATAAAACTATGTTAAGTACAGTATTAGAAAGCAAATTAGCAAACAACCTAAAAAATAAAAGGCAAACTATTTTGTTTTTAAATAGAAGGGGTTATTCTACATTTGTTATGTGTAGAGACTGTGGATTTACAGCAAAATGCAGAAACTGTAATATTACACTTACTTACCATAAAGACGAAAACAAATTAAAATGCCATTATTGTGGATACGAAACAAAAAACATTGTTCAGTGTCCTATATGCAAAGGAAAAAATGTAAAATATTTTGGAGGAGGAACTCAAAAACTAGAAAACGAAGTAAAAGAAAAATTTCCACAAGCCAGTACAATAAGGATGGACATAGACACAGTTAGCAAAAAAAACTCACACGAAAAAATTTTAGCAAAATTTAAAGATGAAAATATTGACATTCTAATTGGAACGCAAATGGTAGTTAAAGGACACCACTTTCCAAATGTAACTTTAGTTGGAGTTATAGCAGCAGATGGTAGCTTAAACATAGAAGACTATAGAGCAAATGAACGTACATTCCAAATATTAACACAAGTAGCAGGAAGAGCAGGTAGAGGTAACTTAGAAGGAGAAGTTATAATTCAAACATATAATCCAGACAACTATAGTATAGAACTTTCAAAAACACAAAACTTTGATTTATTTTACAAAACAGAAATCGAACTAAGAAAAAAACTGATATATCCACCATTTTGCGATATAATATTATTTAATATTAGTGCAAAAAATGAAGAACATGTAAAAAAGGTATCAAATAAACTATACTCTGTTTTAATTAAAGATAATTCAAATGAATATATAATTTATAAACCAGTACCGTCTCCAATTAATAAAATAAAAAATAAATATAGGTGGAGAATTATTATAAAATGTAAAAAGTTCAATAGTAAAATGATAGACTCTATTAACTATGCACTAAACGAAACAAATAAATTAAAAATTACAGATACAAGAATAATAGTAGATGTAAATCCTAATAATATGATGTAATACCTTAAAAAGTAACGAAAGGAAGGATAATAAAAATGGCAATTAGAAATATTAGAGAAGAAGGAGACGAAATATTAAAAAAGAAATCTAAAGAAGTAGAACAAATTGATGAAAAAATAGATACACTAATTCAAGATATGATAGAAACATTGCACCATTACAATGGAGTAGGACTAGCTGCTGTACAAGTGGGAGTTTTAAAAAGAATTATAGTTATAGATACAGGAAATGAAGATGAACAATTTATTCTAATTAACCCTGAAATTGTAAAACAAAAAGGAGAGCAAGAAGTAGAAGAAGGATGCCTAAGTTTTCCAAATAAATTTGCTAAAGTAATAAGACCAGCAGAAGTTACTGTAATGGCATTAAATAGAAAAGGTCAAAAAGTTAAATTAGTTGGAAAGGGTCTAATTGCACAAGCACTAAGCCATGAAATAGATCATTTAAATGGAGAACTATTTATAGATAAAATTATACCTCGGTACATTGGAAATTATTAAACCAGAACAAGAATAATTTATAAATATAAATTGATTTCTTAGGAATACTAATAAAAAGAAAATACAAATTTAAATTCAAAAAAGGAGGGAAAAAATGAATATTATATTTATGGGAACACCAGACTTTGCAAGAGATTCTTTAGAAGCTTTAGTAAAATCTGGCCACAACATATTAGCTGTAGTAACAAGTCCAGATAAACCAAGTGGCAGAGGAATGAAAATAAATATGTCTCCAGTAAAAGAATATGCAATAACTCAAAAAATAGAAAAAATATATCAACCAGAAAAAATAAAAAACAATATAGAATTTATAGAAGAACTTGCAAGCTTAAAGCCAGATTTAATTTGTGTAGTAGCATATGGAAAAATATTGCCAAAAGATATATTAGACATACCAACAAAAGGTTGTATTAATGTACATGGTTCATTATTACCAAAATATAGAGGGGCAGCACCAATACAATGGGCTGTTTTAAATGGAGACAAAACAACAGGGGTTACTACTATGTATATGAATGAAGGAATGGATACAGGAGATATAATTTTAAAGCAACAAACCAATATTGGAGAAAACGAAACAACAGGTGAACTTTGGAGCAGATTATCTAAAATGGGTGCTAATTTACTAGTAGAAACATTAAAACAAATTGAAAAAAATATAGCGCCAAGAACTAAACAGCCAGAAGAATATACATTAGCCCCAATGTTAGATAAACAAATTGCAAAAATTAATTGGAATGAAAAGACTGCCCGGAGAAATAAAAAACTTAGTAAGAGGACTAAACCCAATTCTAGGGGCATACACATTTTTAAACAACAAAAAAATAAAATTTTGGAAAGTAGAAGCTATTAGCAAAGAGGACTTTTTAGAAATTTTGGAAGAATTTAGAGAATATGCATATAAACTAGACAATATACAACCAGGAACAGTTTTATATGTACACCCAAAACATGGACTATATATTAACGCAAAAAATGGTATTATTTCTGTAAAAGAAATACAAGGAGAAAATGCTAAAAAGATGGACATATATGAATTCCTAAGAGGCAATAAAATTCAAATGGCAGATATTTTTGAATAAATATTGTAAAAAGAATAAAACATTGGTATAATAGCAAATATAAACTGTGAAGAAATACTTTTAAATTAAGAGGAAATATATTTTATAAGGAGGATTTTTAAAATGGAAGAAGAAAATAAAGAAGTGGTAAATGATCAAATTAAACAAGAAGAAACAACAACAGAAAATGGAATTAAAATTGCAGATGATGTTGTAGCTGTTATTGCAGGAGTGGCAGTTTCAGAAGTACCAGGAGTTGCAGGAATGTCTGGAGGATTTGCAGGTGGAATTACAGAGGTATTGAGTGGAAAGAAAAATCTTGCAAAAGGAATTAAAGTAGAAGTAGGACAAAAAGAAACAAAAATAGATGTTAATATTATTGTTGAATATGGTACAAGAATTCCAGATGTTGCTTTTGAAATTCAAAACAGAGTAAAAAAAGCAGTAGAAACAATGACAGGACTTACAGTAATAGAAGTAAATGTTCATGTACAAGGTGTTGCTACAGCAGAAAAATTATCAGAACAAGAAAACAAAGACGAAGAATAAGGGGTTGTAATATAGAAAGGGTTGAATAAAATGAAAATAATAGAAAAAATATCTTTGGCATTATTTGCAAATATTATATTAATTATATCAGTATTATTATGTCTTGTCATTTTTAACTGGCTAAGCTTAGATATTATTCACGAAATGATTTCATACGCAGTTAGTGACCATACAATATCAAGTGTTATATTAGGAGTATGTGTTGTTCTAATATTACTTGCAATTAAATGCATATTTTTTGATACTAGCACATCTAATCAAGAAAAAAATAAAGATGGAATTTTATTAGAAAATGATAGCGGAAAGTTAATGATTTCAAGAGACACTTTAGAGAACCTAGCTAACAGCGTAGTAAAAGGATTTGAAAACACAGAAAATATAACAAGTAAAGTTGTTTTAAATAAAGAAAATAATGTTACTGTATTAGTTACTCTTTCTGTAAAACCTGGTGCAGTAATTAAAGATTTATCTAATAATTTACAAGCTAAAATTAAAGAAACAATTAAAGCTTCTTTAGATTTAGATGTTAAGGAAGTAAATATTAGAGTAAGAAACATCGCCCCTACTGAAACACCAAGAGGAGGAATAGAAAATGAATAGTTTTAAAGATTTTATTGTAAACTATAGAGGTGCTATTATTGGAGGAATTATAGCGTTACTTGTTTTATTTACAAGATTATATCAATTAATTATTGGAATTATATTAATATTTATTGGAATGTTTATTGGAAATTATGTTCAACATAACAAATATGATGTAAAAGAAAAACTAAAAAACTTTATAGATAGATTATAATGGAGGAAAACATGACTAGATCTGCCATGAGGGAAAAGGCTTTCCAGTTTTTATATGGAGCAGAAATTCAAAAAAAACTAGATAGTAACCAAATTGAAACATTTTTAAAAAATAATGAAGCAGAAAATGCAGAACTAAAGCTATATTTAACAGATATTGTAACAGGTATTATAGAAAACAACGAAGAAATTACAAAACAAATAAAGGAAAACCTAAAGCCTGACTGGCAAATAGAAAGAATTTCTAAAATAAGTTTGGCTTTATTAAAACTTGCAATTTATGAAATACAATATAAAAATTTACCATATAAAGCAATGATAAACGAAGTAGTGGAACTTGCTAAAAACTATGGAGAAGATACTTCAGCTCAATTTGTAAATGGTGTACTAGCAAGTATTGTAAATAAAGGAGAATACAAATGAAACCAACACCAATAACAGTAACACAATTAAATAAATATATGAAAGAAAAAGTAGCTAGTGATGAATATTTAAACAATGTACTGGTAAAAGGAGAAATTTCAAATTTTAAATTACACTACACAGGACACATGTATTTTACGCTAAAAGATGAGACTTCTTTAATAAAATGTATTATGTTTAAAAGTCAGGCAGCTACTTTAAATTTTGTACCAAAAGATGGAATGAAAGTATTAGTATTTGGAACAGTTTCTGTATTTGAAAGAGATCGGAGTTTATCAAATATATGCAAAAGCTATGCAAGAAGAAGGAATGGGAGCATTATATACTGCTTATAAAGAACTTAAAGAAAAATTGAGTAAAGAAGGATTATTTGAACCAGAACATAAACAAAAGATTCCAATAATGCCAAAAGTAATAGGAGTACTTACATCACAGACTGGAGCTGTTATTAGAGATATTATTAATGTTAGCACTAGAAGAAACCCAAATGTATATATACGCTTATTCCCTGTACCTGTACAAGGAGAAGGAGCAGGCGAAAAAATTGCACGAGCAATAGAAATAATGAATCAAAAACGGTCTAGCTGATGTTTTAATTATTGGAAGAGGTGGAGGTTCATTAGAGGATTTATGGCCATTTAATGAAGAAATTGTTGCAAGAGCAATATATAATTCAAAAATACCAATTATTTCAGCAGTTGGACACGAAACAGATTTCACTATTGCAGACTTTGTGGCAGACTTAAGAGCACCAACACCTTCAGCAGCAGCAGAACTTGCAGTTTCTGACATATTTGAAATAAAAAGAAAACTAGAAAATTATCAAAGTAGGTTTAAAATACTTTTAAAAAGAAAAACAGAACTTATGAGATTAAGATATGAAAAATGTATGACTTCTCGAGTATTTACAGCACCATTAAGTAAGATAAATGACTATTATGTTAATATTGACAAACAAATTAAAATTATTATAAATTCTATAGAAAGTAAAATTAATAATTCAAAGGCAGAAGCTGGAAAACTAATTGCAAAATTAGATACATTAAGTCCATTAAAAACACTTACTAGAGGATACTGCATAACCGAATTAAATGGTAAAATAATAAAAAGTGTAAATGAACTTCGGAAAAGGAGAGAAAGTTAATTTACAATTTGTAGATGGCACAAAGAATGCACAAATATTGTAACAACAAAATAAAGACAATTTTTTTACATAAAAAGGAGAAGTAAAATGGAAGAAAAGATAAATTTTGAAGAGTCAATGAAAGAACTAGAAGTTATAGCAAGTCAACTAGAAAAAGGAGACTTAAGCTTAGACGAATCAGTAAAAAAATTTGAAGAAGGAATGGAACTATCTAAAAAATTAAACAAAATTCTAAATGAATCAGAAAAAAGAATTAATATATTAATAGAAAAAGATGGTGAAATAGTAGAAGAAGAACTAAAACGAAATGAGGATAACTAAAAACACAGCTGGGTTTGAAAGGGGAATGTAGGCAATGAATATAATAATAGATATTGTAACAAATAAATGTTTATATTTATGTTTAGGATTATGGTTTATAATACAATTAAGTAAAGTAATTGGAGATTTAATAAAAACAAAAAAGTTTAATTTTAAGAGAATTTTGGGAGCAGGGGGAATGCCAAGTTCACACTCGGCTGTAGTATGTTGCTTATCAACATTAATAGGAAAGGAATATGGATTTAATTCTAGTTTTTTTGCTATGACTCTTATATTTGCTCTTGTTGTAATGTATGATGCAGCGGGAGTAAGAAGAGCTGCTGGAAAACAGGCTAAGATGTTAAACAAAATTATTGAAACACCAGGATTAACAACTGTTCAAGTACAGGAAAGATTAGTAGAGGTTTTAGGACATACACCTATACAAGTAGTTATTGGAGCCGTAATTGGCTTTACTGTAGGAGCTATATTCTAAACATATAAAAATAAATGCTATTTTAAATATGTTTTTATTAATTTTTAAGGAGGCAATTGAAATGCAAGATATAGAAATTGCAAGGAATACAAAATTAGAAGATATTACCGAAATTGCACACGAATTAAACATAGCTGATGAATACATAGAAACTTATGGAAAATATAAAGCTAAAATTCAGAATAGATTATATGATGTCTTAAACACAAAAAAAGATGGTAACCTAGTTCTTGTAACATCTATTAACCCAACACCATTAGGAGAAGGCAAAACTACAATATCAATAGGTCTAGCAGACGGATTAAGAAAAATAGGTAAAAAATCAATACTAGCATTAAGAGAGCCATCACTAGGACCTGTATTTGGAATAAAGGGTGGAGCAACTGGAGGAGGACATGCACAAGTAGCACCAATGGAAGAAATAAATTTACACTTTACGGGAGATATTCATGCTATTACTTCTGCAAATAATTTATTATCTGCTATTATAGATAATCACATATTTCAAGGAAATGAACTAGATTTTAAGCAGGTAACATGGAAAAGATGTGTAGATTTAAATGATAGAGCACTACGAAAAATAGAAATTGGTTTATCTGGAGAAAAAAATTTAGTACCAAGAGAAGATGGATTCGACATTTCTGTTGCTTCTGAAATTATGGCTATTTTTTGTTTGGCAACAGATTTAACAGATTTAAAAACGCGAATTAGTAACATTACAGTTGGATATAATAGCAAAGGGGTTCCAATTAAAGTAAGCCAACTTAAAGCAGAAGGAGCGTTGACTGTATTATTAAAAGAAGCTTTTTCACCTAATTTAGTACAAACACTAGAACATACGCCAGCTCTTATCCACGGAGGGCCATTTGCAAATATTGCCCATGGATGCAATAGTGTTGTGGCAACAAAATTAGCATTAAAATTAGCGGACTATACAATTACAGAAGCAGGATTTGGAGCAGACTTAGGTGCAGAGAAATTTTTAGACATTAAAACAAGAATAATAAATAAAGTACCAGATGCTGTTGTATGTGTTGCTACAATTAAAGCATTAAAATACCATGGTGGAATGGAAAAAGAAAAATTAAATGAAAAGTCAATAGAATTTTTGAGTAAAGGAATTAATAATCTAGACAGACATATTTATAATTTAAAAAAACAATTTGGATTAAATGTTGTTGTTGCAATTAACAAATATGAGCAAGACACAGAAGAAGAAATCCAGTTTTTAAAAAATGCTTTAGAAAAACAAAATGTAGAGTTAAGCTTAGTAGAAGCTTGGGCAAAAGGTGGAGAAGGAGCAACAGATTTAGCACAAAAAGTTGTACAATTGTGCAAAAATAAAAATCAATTTAATTATATATATGATAAAAAAGATTCAATTAAAGAAAAGCTAATAAAAGTAGCAACAATAATTTATGGAGCTACTAATGTAGAATTTTCTGAAAAAGCAATAGAACAACTAAAAATAATAGATTCTTTGGGATATAATTATTTTCCAGTTTGTATTGCAAAAAACCAATATTCTTTTTCAGATGATGCAAAAAACTTAGAATGTAAAGAACCATTTGTAATCCATATTAGTGATATACTATTAAAAACAGGAGCAAAATTTGTAGTAGCATTGGCAGGAAAAATATTTACAATGCCAGGGTTACCTAAAAATCCAGCAGCAGAGAAAATAGATATTGATGAAAAAGAAAATATTATTGGAATATTTTAGTATTTAAAAAATACATAAAAGAGCCACTTTTGGAAAAAATAAAATTAAAAATTCCAAAGGTGGTTTTAACGTGAAAAAAAATAATAAATTAAGAATAAAGTTATCAATACCAATTATTGTAATTGCAGTTTTGTTTTTTAGTTTTGTTTTTTTTAACCTATTTTTTAGAGAAGATTTAAACCAAGTACAAGCACTATCTAAATATGGTTCTCGTGGAGAAGAAGTAAAGCAAATTCAAACAAAATTAAAAAGATGGGGATATTATAATGGAAATATAGATGGAATATATGGATCTCAAACACAAAGTGCAGTTAGATATTTTCAAAGCAAGAATGGACTAGCTGTTGACCGGAATTGCAGGACCTAAAACTTTAGCAGCTATGGGAATATATTCGTCTTCTGGCAATACTGGTTCATCTGCAAGTAATTCAAACGATTTAAATTTACTGGCAAGACTAATTTATGCAGAAAGTAGAGGAGAACCCTATATTGGACAAGTAGCAGTACGGAGCAGTAGTATTAAATAGAGTAAAAAGCTCTAGTTTTCCAAACACAATAGCAGGAGTAATATATCAATCTGGTGCTTTTAGCGTAGTAAACGATCGGACAAATTAATTTAACTCCTAACGAAACTGCTAAAAAAGCGGCACAAGATGCACTAAATGGTTGGGATCCTTCATATGGAGCTATTTATTATTTTAATCCTAATACAGCAACTAGTTCATGGATATGGTCAAGGCCATTAACAGTACAAATAGGAAACCATAGATTTTGTAAGTAAAAATTACATTATTGTATAAAAAATGTTGATTTTCTATACAATAAAAGAAAATGACAGTTTTTTTAAAACTGTCATTTTTTAAAATAATTTAATAATTAACATACTTAAAAATACATAACTATATCTATAAAATTTTTGAAATTTAAAATTATGAACAATATAATTTTTGTTTTCTAAATAGGTGGCATATTTATCAGCAAGTGTAATAATGTAACTTTCTTTATATTTTGGCAATTTTACAGTTAAAGGCCACATATGTTTTAAAATAATGTCTTGTTCTATTTCATTTAATTCAAATATTTTCATAGCGTTATTTAATGCTGTTCTAGGATGTCTAAAACCATGAAGACCTTTTCCATCCGGACGTGGCTTTCGCCAATCATATAAAAATAAATCATGCAACATGCCTGCACGTGCAGCAGAACGATAATCTAATCCTAATTTTTTACACATTAAATAAGAATAATAAGCAACTGATTTACAATGCTCGAAACAATTTGTATCAAAATGTTGTATATAGTTTTTCATTTGTAGAACAGTTTCATTATTAACAATATCTTCTATAATATTATTGAATTCAGTACTTTGCTCTAATTCTAAAAGAGTTTGCATATTTTAACTCATCCCCAATAAAATATATAATTAATTATAGCATAAATAAAAATATTTTACAATTCTAACAAAAATTTTTTTTAAAACTACCATATTGCATTTTATGCAAATTGTAATATAGAAGTTTGCATTTCCAGCAACTGACTTTTTTACTTTAACATAGTAGTACTTGATTTGCGAGAGGAAGTATTAAAAAAATAAAATGTTAAGCCCCGGCCTCGAGACCAAGACAATGGCAG
>USIO01000021.1 GCA_900554815.1 uncultured Clostridium sp. | reverse complement strand
AAAAATATTTTTAATTTTTTTTGAAAAACTATTGACAATTAATAGTTAGTCTTTCTTTTTTAGTATTTTATATCTTTAAAATATTTTTTTCAATATTTTAATATATTTTTTTATATTTTTTTACATAGAAAACCCCCACCACATCATATGATATGGTGGGGGTTCCGTTTGGAGCTTTCAGGCGGAATTGAACCGCCGACCTACTGGTTACGAATCAGTTGCTCTGCCAACTGAGCTATGAAAGCATATATACTAGCATGAAATACATACTAGTATATTTTTTATATTTATGCTTGTTTATTTTTAAAAATGTTTTCCTTTTCTTTTTGTTGCTTTAAAAGCTTCTATGGATGGTTCTCCGTTTAAATTTGATAACTTAGATGTGGCAGAAGTGGCATCCTTAATTGCTTCTATAGTATTAATGTTTCCAACATATTCAATTGCATCAGTTGTATTGTAATTTTCTTTATCTTTTTTATATTTTATTACCACAAATGTTGCACCAAGAGATGCTATTAATCCTATTCCAATACAAAGTAATATTTTTTCTGTGCTAATTGTTGTTCCTCCTGTTGAATTATTATTGTTACTTCCAACAGCCATTATTACACTATTATTTTCCTCATTAGTTTCTTCTGTATCTTTAAGTATTTTTGTTATATTTATTGTATATGTTTTTTCTTCATTTCCATCAGGAGTTTTGACTTTTATCGTTATTACGCTATTTAGCTCACTTAAGTTATCTTCACCTTCTATTTCAATTATAGCATCATCTATATTTGCTACTGCATTTACAACAGTACTTTCAATATTTTTATCTAAAACAGCAGTATATTCTTGTTTATCTGGGCTAAATGGTTCATTTAAAGTAATACCTTCAATAGATAAGCTGGTCAATCCTGGTTTGACCTCTGGCGCCTGCTCTACATCTGGATTATTTATCTCTTCGCTTGCTAGTCTAATTACTGTAATTGTATATGTTTTCTGTGTTCCATCTTCAGCAGTAACAGTAACTGTAAAACGATTTGTTCCCTCATCTAATGATTTTTTTCCAGTTCCAGAAATAGTTTGCCCGTCTTCTCCTTTATTAGCATATACCTCAATTGTAGTAACATCGTTTGGTACATCTGTTACGCTATAAGATGTAATCCATGGTTTGAACCCAGTAAAATCATTTGGTCTTATTCCTAAATTGCTTAAATCTGCATTACTAGATTTTTCTGTTTGTTCTGGCACATCTGGCGTTGGTTCTGGATCTGGTTCTGGTTCTGGATTAGGAGTTGGGTCTGGTTCTGGTTCTGCAACATTATTTGCTTTTACTGTAACAGTTGAAGTAACTGCAGTTTCTTTATCTACCATAAAATTAATTGTATATGTAATATCTTCTGTAACTTCTGGTGCTTTAAAGTAGTAAATACCAAGTTTATTAGTTGTTCCCGAAACATTAATATATGCAATGCTTCCACTATCGCTTTTATCTGACAATGTACCTGCATTTGGAATTGTACAACCACTAAATGTTAATCCAGCATAGTTTGTCAAGTCTAAGTTGTATGCCTCTAATCCTTCACTAGATGATACTGTAATACTAAAACTCTCTCCAGAATTTACTGTTTTATTTTCAGCACTAAATGTTCCAAATGAAATAGTTGTTCCGAAGAAAAATCAATGCCACAAATAAAAAGAATATCTTTAGTTTCTTATGGTTCTTCATTTTTACCTCCATTTTGTTTACTTTATAAGTGAATCATAGATGTTCCTATGCTATCTTTTATAATAGCTAAAGCATCTGAAGATGAAATTACTCCATCATTTGTTGTATCTGCAGCTTTTAAATATAGTTCTTCTAATACCACTTTGCCAAGCTTATGCTTTAAAATTGCAAGTCCATCTACTGCTATCGCTTTTCCGTCTCCAGTAACGTCTCCCACTTTAATTATTGTATATGTCTTGCCTTCTAATTTTAAATTATAGCCTGTTGCTAAAATTTCTTTTCCCTTTTCTAATGTTTTACCTTCTGAATTAATAATAGAATAATCTTTTGTTTCTAGTCTTTTTTCTAATTCTTCTATGGTAATTGAAGGTGTTATTCTAATTACTTCTTCTTGTTCATTTATTTCTATGTCTGTTTCTCTTATTTCATCTGGTTCTTCAGTTTCTGCTGGTTTGTCTGGTTCTTCCACATCTGTTTTTAATTTTAAACCATATTGTTCAACTATAGCATCTAAATCTGCTTCGGCTATTTTTTTAATGTCTTCGTCTGAATCAATATATTGGTAGTCGTTTCCTCTTATAAAGCAATGTTCTACCAAAATGGTAGGTACTCCTTCTCCATTTTGAACATTTGCAGATGTGCTTTCTGGTACTTCTACTTTCTCTCCATTTTGTAATACTGTAACTACGCCGTCGTCTATCATCGTTCCTCTCATTGCATACCTAATAATTCCCATATAGTCTGCTCTTGTTCCATCTGAATAAATATCTGTTGTATCTGTTGGAATTAATTTTGTTAGAACTCCTCTATTAGCAATCCCAATAGCTGATAAATTATTTAATATTCTATTTGCAAGCTCTGTTGTTTTTTTGTTGTATTTTTCTTGCGAAGTGTTTGCACTTACATATATTTCTGCACCTTTCCCACCATCGGTTTCCGAGCTGTTAATATGTATACTTACTAATAAATCTGCTTTTTGATTTCTTGCAATTATTGCTCTTTCAAATATTGTTAATTCTCCACTACTTAGTCCGTTATGTGTAAGAATTACTTTAACACCTTCATATTCTTCTAAATATTCCTTTAAATATCTTGCAATTTTTAGATTGACAGTGCTTTCATATGTGCTTCCATTAACTGCACCAGGATCTTGTCCTCCATGCCCAGGATCTAAGACTATAGTCATAGCTTGTACTAAGTTTGTACTACCTAAAGTAATTAAAAAAATCATTATAATTATTATCAATTTATTAAATTTTAACATTTTCTCTCCTTGTTTACTTTTTTTATATATAATTATTCATTTTAGCTTAATATTATGAAAATCAAATATTAATGCTTACTTTCCCTAAACTGTTTTTTAAAACAAGTAATGCATCTACTGCTAATATTTTTCCATCTTTTCTAACATCTGCTGCTTGAAGGTATACGCCTTCTAGTTTTATTTCGTCTATACTATGTTTTAGTATTGCTAAAGAATCTGTTGCTAGAAGTTTTCCATCTCCATTTACGTCTCCTACTTTAATTAATGTATACGTTTTTTCTACAGTTTTATTATCTTCTTTTAATACATTTAATTTATATCCAGTACAAAGTGTTTTATTATCTTTTGGGACTTCTTTTCCAGATGAGTTTAATATATTATAATTTGAAATTTTAAGTTTCTCTATAACTTTTCCAATTTCTACTGGTGGGGTTACTGTAATGGTTTTATTTGTTTCTTCTATTAGTACTGTTTCTTCTTGTTTTTCTATTTCTTTTCCTTTGCAAGGTTTAAAGTCTTCACTTTCTACGTATACATTCCAGCCATTTTCAAGCATAACTCTGTCCCAATATATTCCCTCTGAAAACACACATTCCCTATTTATCATAACCACTATTTCATCTTTTTGCACAGAATATACAACTGGGCTATCAAATGTTGTATAATCTCTTGCTCCTGTTTGTTTTATAACATCTGCATAATATAGTTCTCCATCTTGGGTTGTATATTTAGTTGGTTTTTTATAGTATTCACCCATATTTTCATATACAGGTATAATAAAATTTAAAGTAGCATCTATGTTTCCATTTTGAACATAAGTATTATATACAGATGAACTTTGGCTGTATGGATCCATTATATTGGTCATATATTGGTGAGAATAAAAAGATGTATTACTTACAGTATCTATTTCTCCAGCTTTTAGTATTTTATCACCAACAACATCAAATTTAAAAAAGTAAGATGTGTTTTGTCCCTGATTAATGTAAGTAGTTCCGTATTAGTTCTGCCCCTCCTAGTATTGCTTTATATGGCGTATTCCAGCCTTTTTCTTTTGCAAAGCTTAAACCATTAGCAATTGGATCTCCTGTGTCATGTGCTCCATAGTTAAAAAAGTTGTAATAATTTTCATATCCTGGATACGTTCCCGAAACAGAAGAACTACCTTGCGCGCCAACCTCTTGAATTATTTTTGCTTTAATGTGAAATGGGCTTATATTTGTTTTTTCAGCTACTTCCATAATAATGTCGGAATATGTCCTAGTTACATTCTGTTTTTGTTCCTCATCATAGTATGTAACAGAATTGTTAAGGAATGTATTCTTAACAGAAGTCTGTACTCCTTCTAATGTATGTATAGTTTTGTTAAATGAAAGTTCCTCAAATTGAAAAATATTAACTTCATTTAGAAAATTTCTGGGATCTATAAAATATTCTACTATTTCTTTTGAAGCACAAGTCCAACCATTAACATCTCCGCATTCTTTGCACTTCCATAAGTCTTGTGAATACGAAGGAACAACACTCCTTTTGTGTAATACTTCACCTGTTTCATTTTTTATTAGCTCATTCCAGTCAATTCCAGTATAATATGCTTCAAAGTTCCAATTAGGGTGTAACTCTTTAAGTTCTTTTAATTTTTCTTGGTAGCTTTCTGGGAAGTTTTCAATTCCTGATTTAACTTCTTGTTTGATTTCCTCTCCTAATACAATATTTGGAAATATATAATAAAATATGATTGTCATTAAGATTATATTAATTAATACTTTAATGAAAATCTTATTTTTTTTCACAAAATCTCCTCCTTAGTTTTGCATAATCTGTCATATTTTTTCTTAATATACTATATATGATAAAAAAATTTTAGTCAATAAAAAAGCAAAAATTTTAAAAATTTTTGCTTTTTTTGTATAATGTTTTTTTATTATCTAACTATAACTCTTGCATAAGTTGACGTATGTGTAATAGTTCCTTCTGTTCTATATGTGTAATCAAAATACATATATGTAGATCCTTTATTTAATGCTGTTACTTTTCCAGTATTTTCGTCTATTGTAGCAATGTTTTCATCATATATTCTCCAGCCCTTAGGTTCAAATTCAGCACCTTCTGGTTCAACATTATATACCGCCTGTTTAGTTTCTCCTACTGTTAAAGTCATATCATCCAATAATATTCTGTCTGGAACATAGTGAGATGTTAAAGTATAAGACCTAGTAATTCCATTTGAAGTTTTTGCTGTTATTGTAGCTTGTCCTTTTGACTTTATTTCAATATTTCCATTTTCATCTATTGTTGCTACTGACGGATTACTTGATGTATATGTTACTTTACTTGTAGAACCAAATGGAAATACCCTTGTCATTATATTGTATGAATCTCCAACAACAGTTTCTGTCCTTTCGTTTATCCATATGCTTGTTGCCGGCACATCATCATTTATTATTCCAGTTACGTCCTGATAATATGCTATACCTTTAAATTCTGGCCATTTGTATCCATCGTATTTAGTAGAAGTACAAGGTTCATAAGTATTTTCTTTTATTTGCATGGCTTGGTCACTATATAAAAACCATGTTCTTCCAACATTTCCATATGCATAAAAATCTGCTCCCTCGCAGTCTACATGGTACCAGTTTCCATCTAATTTTACAAGGCTCCACATATGATTACCTAATCCAAATGGATTTGATACCTGATGCTCTGATACTGTTTTTGTTTCCACTCCAATATATGCACATAGTGTGTTAAAATAATTAGTAATTGTCCAACAATCTCCTACATTAGATAAAATAGTACTTTTATATGCTCCCCATGCGCAATCATATTCTGCATCTGATCTTTGTCTTTCTTTAATTGCTTCATGATCTGATCTCATAAAATTTGAACATATATAGTCATGTATTGTTAGTAATTTTTCTTCTATTGTCATGTCTTGTTTAATATATTTTGCTATTATGTTTTTGCAGCGTTCATCTATTTCATATGTTTCTTGTGAATAAGCATCTACCACATTTACGGCATAAGGCTTACCTGCAAGTAATGCTTCTTTTAATTCTGTTAAAGTTTCTACGATAACTTTTCCATTTGCTAGTTTAATTTCAGAATCTTTGTAGTCTAATTCTTTACGATACTCTGGCCAAATTACTCCTTCATATTTTGTAGAAGTAGAAGTTTTAGCACTTTGTGGTTCTAACATAAATAACATTGTATTTGATGAAAATGGTTCTTCAAAGCTTTTCGTATTTCTTATAAAGAAATATCTTCTCACTTCATTTTTTCCTTCTTTGTCAGAGATGTATCTATCTGCACCACATGATACATAATATATTTGACCATCTATTGTTACTTCATTCATTATATTAATAGTAGTTGCTCCTGATCTTCCTTTTATAACTTTTGACTCAATTCCGGCAATTCCAAGAAGAGAAGTATATGCATTTGCAAATCCTAAATCATTCATAGTTTTGTTTATATTTTGTATATTGCTTTCTGTAGAGTCTTCAGTATATATGCCAGAAGTTCTATCTACTTTACTACCTGCAACTAAGTAGTCATGTAGTATTAAAGCCTTTGTAATTTGTGACATATCAGCTTTGCAATATGTATTAACAATATTTTTTAATTGATTATAGTTTGTCTGTATTTGTTTTCCTTCAGTACTAGGGTCAAATTTTAAATTGCTATTTACTTGTCCTAACTGTGTATATAAATCTTGATATGTTGATACAACAACTGTCCTTTTGTAGTTTTGTGTTATTTGGTTATTTCCTAAGCGTGATTTAACTATAGCAAGTGCATCTGCTGAAGCTGGAACAGAAGCATTTTTTCTTGTATTTTCCGTAATTCGACCTGCTTCTTCAAAACATGAATTTTTAAATTTTATTTTCCCAGTCTTATTTTTTATAATAGCAAGTGCATCCGCTGATGTGATGCTTCCATCTCCATTTGTGTCCCCATATAGTATTAGAGTTACACTATCGTATGGATAGTCAAATGTACTAGTATATGAATAAACAGCTTTAATCTTTGAACCTGTTCCTAGCTTACTTGTACCGCTTACAACCTTGTCATTTGCGTCATATGCCTTCTTGTTATATGTACTAGAAAGTAATGTAAAATTGTTTAATATTGTTTGTGCTTGCATGTTTTTTGGGTCTAGCCCAGTAGCAACTTTTTCTTCCCCATATTGAGAAATTTCATATTTTGCAGAATCAATATATTCTTTTTGGCTAACTGCATTAGATATATTGCTACATAGAATAACTGCAAATAATATAGTTAAAAAAATATAAGATTTTTTCATTGTATCCCCTTTCAATTTATTTTACATTAATAATTTAACTCTTTTTTCCTGTTTTGTCAATAAGCTTAATTTAAATCATGTATTTTATAACAAAAGTAGTGCTTTTATTTTTTATTGAGCTTGCATAAATTGTTCCATTGTCTTTTTCAATTATTGTTTTTGCAAGTGCAAGTCCTATTCCGATACTTTCTGGGGATGAATTTTTTCCTTTATAAAACCTTTCAAAAATATGTGGTAAATCATTTTTATCAATTCCCTCTCCATTATCTATAATTGTTAATGATTTATACATTTTGTTATCTTCAATTTTTACAATTATTGTGGAATTTTCTCTTGAATGTTCTACACAATTTTTTAAAATATTTGTTATAGCTTCAACCTCCCATTTAAAGTCACAGCTTATTATGGCATCTGAATTGCTATTGTTTTGTACACATATAATTATATTTTTTAAGTCGCATAATGATGAAACCTTTTTTATTGCTTGGTCAACTATCTCTTTTAGACTTGTATTTGATTTTATAAATTCTATTGTATTTGCATCAAATTTAGATATTTTTAAAATTGCTTGTACTAAAAAGTTTATGCTTATAATTTCTCGTCTTATATCTCTTATAAAATCGCTTCTTGTTTGGTTACTCATGTTTTCGTCATCTAATAAATTGTCTAGCATAATTAAAATACTAGTTAATGGCGTTTTTAATTGATGTGATATATCTTCTAGTGATTGTTTTAATTTTATTTTATCATTCTTAGAATTTTCTGCAGTTTCCTTTAGCATAATTGTAGTTTTATAGATTTCATTTTTTAGAATTGATAGTTCATCTTCTGACATTGAATCTATTTTTATTTCATAGTTTTTTTTATTTATTTGTTCAATACATTTTGTTATATCTTTTACATCTTTTTCTCTTTTAAGATTATATTTTAAAAATATAATTGTAATTATTGTTATTCCCATAATTAGTAATACTATATTGTAAATTATAAATATTTTAAAGTTACTATCGTTTTCATTAATTAAAGATGTATTTTCTATATCAATTCCATATTTATTGAATATATTAGTATTATTTGATGTATTATTATTTAAAATTTCTATAAGTTCGTTTTGCGAAGCTTCCGGATATTTTTCTGATATTACTGTTAATATTTGGCTTATTTTTTTATTATAATTTTTAGTGTAAGTATTATACTCATATATATTTAATATTAAATATATAAATAAAAGGGAAATAGTTACTATAAATATTTTTATTAAACATTTTTTCAAATTAACTTTATTTTTCATCAATTCTATAACCTATTCCCTTCATAGTTATAATAATATCTGTGCCCATTTTTTCTCTAATTCTTTTTAAGTATACTGTAACCGTATGGTCATCAACATCGTTTCCTGTCCACTCCCATATTTTATCTAAAATCGTTCCTCCACTTACAACTTTATTAATATTTGTAAATAATAAATTAACTAGTTTTAATTCAAGTGCAGTTAACTCTATTATTTTATTTTTTCTATAAAGTACTAATTTATCTAAGTCAAAAATTATGTCTTTTACTTTTATAATATTTTGCTTTTTAGTACGCATTAATATTTTATTCATCCTTGCAATAAGTTCATTTGTGCTAAAAGGTTTTGTCATGTAATCTTCTGCCCCAATGTTAAGTCCTTTTACTATATTATTTTCGTCATCATTAGCTGTTAAGATTATTGTAGGAATTTCTCTTTTTCTAATATGTTTTTCAAATAAGTCAAGTCCATTGCCATCTGGTAGTGTTAAATCCAAAATAATTAAATCTATATTTTCTCCACTATTTATAAATGGTATGCTATCTTTAATATTTGTTTTAGTAAAAAGCTTAAAGTTATTTTTTTTAAGTGAGTATGTAAGTCCTTTTATAATCGCCAAGTTATCTTCTATTAGCAAAATGTCCATGATTTATACCTCATATTATTATATATTTTCATTTCTTATTGTATCTATAATATTTTGCTTATTAATTTTATTAATTGAGTATTTCATTATTATAAATATTAATACAAAAACCACACAAGTTGCAAGTAGAATTGCAAAAATTGGCAAAGCAAATGGCATTCCTGTTTCTTTTACAAGGAAATAGTAAATTAAATAAGAAAATATAGTTCCTATAGGAATTCCAATTATTAATGATTTTAGTCCCATAAATAAGCTTTCTAGTCTAATCATCTTATTAAATTCTTTTTTAGTCATTCCTATAGATTTTAACATTGCAAATTCCTGGCGTCTTAATTCCATATTAGTAGTAATTGTATTGAATATGTTTGTTATTCCAATTAAACTAATAACTGTAATAAATCCGTATAAAAATATTCCTACCAATATAAATAAATTATTCATTATTTTTGCATTTTCATCAAAGTTATTAATAGTGTAATATGAGTCCTCTTTTAAAAACTCGTCTATATCATCTTGTAATTTATTTGCATTACTTGATTTATAATAGATTTCTAAAAGATTACTTGTAGTAATTTTATCAAACAATTCATCACTTATAATTAATAGTCTATATGTATTATAATTTTCTAACCCAAAAGGTTTTTCTTCTGTAACCTTTCCTATTTCTATATTGCAAATTTTTTCGTCAAGAAACTTTCCTGTAATTATGCTTCCTTTTTCTAAATTATGGATTTTCATATATTTGTTTATATAATTTTCATCTTCATATTTACCCACAATTGCGTAGTCACATATTATAGCTTTATCTTTTATTTCGTCATATTTTAATCCAAGAGATTTTATATATTCATTATATTCTTTTTTTCCTAATGCAACTATAGTGAAATAGTGATTCACATCTGGGTCAAATTCTAAATGTAAAAAATCAATATATTCTTGTCTATAATAGTTTTCTTTGCATTCAAAATCACTTTGTCGTAGTATAGAATATCTTTCTATATTATCGAAAGTTGTTGTTGTAATCATTTTATCATATTCTTCTTTAGTATAATCTGTTGATGATAGTACTAAGTTTGCTTCAATTAAATTAAGTTCATTTGCTACTGAGTCAAATGCCATTTCCATAAAGCTATATAAGGAAATAAATGTAGCTACTGACACTATAATAGATATAACAGTTGTTCTATATTTTTTCTTATTTCTTTTTAGATTTTTGTATGAAATTTCTCCACCCATTCCAAATATTTTTTTAATTATTTTAGGTGATTTAATTTTTTTAGGATTTATTTTTATAGCCGCACTATTTCTAATAGAATCTATTGGTAAAGTCCTTGCTGCTCTTTTTGCGCTTCTAAAAGCTGATAAATATATTGTAATTATGCCCAAAACTATAGTAAGGATTATTACTATTGGGGATATATGAAGTTCAAGTACTAACCCATTTGTAATTATATCTTTTAAGAAAAAATTACTTATTTTTAATAGTATATATGTGGCAACATGACCTATTAATAGTCCTAATGGTATTCCTATTATTCCTAAAATGGATGCTTCAAAAAAAACATTTCTTCTTATTTGTTTTTTAGTAGCTCCTATACTTTTTAGCATACCATATTGTTTTATTTTTTCCGTTATAGATATGTCAAAACTATTTTTTATGCAAAATACAGATGTAAAAACAATTATTAGTATTACAATTCCTGCAACAATTCCAAGTCCACCTATTCCTGAGCTTGTAAGAGGTTTAGTTTCTAGTCCTATTAAATATGTGTTTATATTAATTTTATATTTTGCTTTATTTACTTCTTCTTCTATGGCGTCATGTTCATCTTTTGAATTGTAAGAATACATAGGATCCTCTGATTTTGCAAATAAATCTGCATTTATTTCTAATATTCCTGCAGTTACATTATATAAGTTTTTGATTCCTTCTTTTGTATATTTTGCATATATATCAACTTTTCCAGAAATATCATTACTATCCATATATGTTACAAATGTATATCCAGGTGCACTGTATTCTTCTATATTATTTGCTGGCCTTTCAATTATTCCTACTATTTTGTATTCCTTATTTATTATGTCCACTATCATTTCATTGTTGCTTTCATTATTATATGGATTATTTTGGTTTAGTTCATATCCATCTGTTTTATCTACTCTTTTTCCTACTTCTAAATTTAGAGTATCTCCTATTTTTAAATCTAACCTACCATTTGTTTTTAAATGTGTAGGAATTAATATTTCATTATTATTTTGTGGTAGTCTTCCTTCAACTAATTTTATTGATAAATTTTCAAGTGATTCTTTTGTAAATGCTTTTACAAATGCATATGGTTTATACTCGTTTTTAGAATTAATTTTGGCATAACCAATATTTTTTACTAAATTAATAGTATCTATACTTCTATTGTTTTTAAAATCTTTAATATCTTCTGCCAACACATTATAATATGCAACATGAAAGTCACCTTTTCGTACTTTTTCATAGCCTATTAAAGAATTAATTCCACTAAAGTAAACTGATGATACTGCGGTAATTAAAGCAATAGAAAGCATTATTCCAATAATTGTTACTATTGTTCTTTTTTTGTTTAATATTAAATTATTTATAGTTAGCTTATTAAGTAAATTCATTGTTATTCACTCCTTTCTTAGTTGTAAAAATTAAGATTCACTTAATATTTTACCATCTTCAATTTTTATAATTCTATCTGCTATTTTTGCAATTTCTATATTATGTGTAATCATAATAATTGTTTGTTTTAAATCCTTATTAGATTTTTTTAATAATGTAACTATTTCATCACTAGACTTTGTATCTAGGTTTCCAGTTGGTTCATCAGCTAAAATTATTGAAGGGTTTGTAATTAAAGCTCTTCCAATACTTGTTCTTTGTTGTTGGCCTCCAGAAAGTTCATTTGGAAGATGGTATCTTCTATTTTCCATGCCTAATTTTTTTAATAAATTGTCCATTTCGTTTTTATCTATTTCTCTGTTATCAAGAGAAAGTGGTAATTTAATATTTTCTTCTACATTTAAAATAGGTATTAAATTATAAAATTGGTAAATCAGTCCTACTTGTCTTCTCCTAAAAATTGCAAGTTGGTCATCATTTAGCTTAAAGATATCTTTGCCATCAATAAAAACACTACCAAATGTAGGTCTGTCTACTCCTCCAATTATATGTAATAATGTAGATTTACCACTACCAGATGCTCCAACAATTGCTACAAATTCTCCCTTTTGTACAGAAAAAGAAACATTATCTAATGCTGTAACTTTTGCCATATCCTTACCATAAATTTTAGTTAAATTTTCTACTTTTAAAATTTCCATAAAAATTTCCTATCCTTTTTATATATTTAGGTTTTTAAAAATGGTTTTACCTATAAACCTTTTTTAATCTTATATAATTATAAATAACTTAAAGTTACATCTATGTTACTTTTTAAAAAATAGATACAATTTTTATTGTATCTATTTTTTAGCTCCTATAAAGTGGCATTTATATTCAAGCCAAATAATACTATTTATTGTTATATTTATAACTTGAACACATTGATTCATCAGGTTGCTCAGTATTGCATCCATTTGTTGGTGTTACTATAATTTGTTTTAAAGTGCATTCATTATTTTGGCAATTATTATATTGGCAAGACTCAACAGTACAATTTATTTTTTGTTTATGTTCCATAAAAATTTCCTCCTTTAATTTTTTATATGTTTAGTATGTCTCAATATATAAAAAATTAAAATAAGAAATTTTTTCTTTAAAATTGATTTGTTTGCTTTAACCTTAAATATCCAAGTTCTTCCCACATATTATATGCTAGGTTTAATCTAAACAATAGTTTTGGCTTTGCACCTGCTCTATTTTTGTCTACAATCCAAGCATAATATCTAACATCTGGGTCATCAAATTTTTCTAAATCGTAAAAAACAGTATCTACTTCGTTTATAGAATACTCATAATTATCATAACTGTCTCGATTAATTTGTTTAATTAAGCATAGTGTGTCTAAAACCTCTTTTACAGTTCTACTTGCAGATAAGTCATTAACATCTAAGTTAATTGGCAATGTTTTTCCCTCTGTTAACTGCAATGTCGAGCAAATAAAAATTTTATAGTTTTGTGCCAAATTAGACAAAATTGTAGCCGTCTTTTTTAGTTCTTCTCCTATACCAATATTGGCTGTATCTGTTTTTAAAGTATCATAAAAAACATATTCTATTTGTTCTTTATAATAATAATTAATAATAACTTTTTGTAGTTCATCATTTGTATGGTCAGTAATATTAATAAAAAAAATAGAATTTTGTTTATTAACCCAGTCTGTAACTGCAATTGTTTGCCTAAATTCTGTTGAAATTTTTTGGAGTCTTTCAACAAAATCAGATTGTGTTTCTCCTTTTCTTTTTAATACAAACCCCTCTGCATCAACTTCTACATTTGCTATGTTATCAGGTCTAAATTTAAATTCTAGTAATTCTCCTTCTGACTTTTTTAATTTTTGGCCATGTAGTTCCTGTAATTTTTTGTCATTAATAATGGTAGTAATTAAGCATAATCTCATTTTTTCTTCTGACATCTCATTAGAAATTAATAAAACCTTTTTTTTGTGTAAAAAAGCTGTATGTGCAACTAATTTTATTGTAAATCTACTCTTACCAGAGTTCGATGGCATTGCATATGCCATTGTTTCGCCTTTTCTAATTCCTTTGAACACTTTAGTTAAAGTAGGAAATGGTAAAGCTAGTCCATTTGTTAAGTCATTATCTCCTTCTTCCAAAAATTCTGTTAATCCCTTGTTTAAAATTGCTCTTTTAAATTTAACTGTTGCATTTACTTGATTTACAGCATTTTCTACTTCTTCTACAGACATTTTATCATATAAAATATAATTTGTTATTTCTACAATTCTATTTTGTAAATTAGCAATAGGAATTTTCAAATAATTTTTTCTTAAAATAAATAGTTTTTTTAATTCTACATATACTTTTTCTATATTGTAATTTTCTCCTAAAACATATTTTTTTAATTTATTTTTTAACTGAAAAGATTGTTCTGTATCTTTTGAAAAATTAAAATCTCTTTTAGCAATTTCTGGTGCAAATTCTTCTCCTTCTGTAAATATTATGCTCTTATATATATTTAATAATTCATCATCATCAAATAAACAATTCTCTTTAATAAAGTAATATTTAGCAATTAGTCTTGGATTATTTAATACTAAGCCTATATAAATTTTTTCTAATTCTGGGTTTAATAATTCTTCTGGAAATACTTTTGTGTTTTTTCTTTTATTATTACTTCTAAATTTTAAGTTCTCAATTTTTTCCAGTGCAAATCCAATGTCACCATTTTCTAGTGACTTTTTTATTTCCTCAATTGTATCTTTGTTTTCTTCGGTTATAGGTATGTTGTTTACAATATCATAAATTGGTTTTATATCTGGTTTGCTCATATTTATTCCTCTTTCTTATTTTTATTATTATAAAAAACTAAACTTATTATATCACATATAAAAGCACCTTTATAAAATGAAATACAAAAGTAATATTTATGTAATAAAATTGTAAGAAAATTGGCATTGTCACAGTTCATCATGGCTTAAACTTGTTGTATATGATAATTTATCGATTTTTCTTATACAATAAAAAAGTTTTTATAAGTAAAACTACAAAAATTAAATTTTACATAATTTTTTTAAGTTTACTTTAAAAACTTTTTTTCTTTTATGCTCTTGGATGAGCTTTTCTATATACATTTTTTAAGCTTTCATCTTGAAACTGCATATATACCTGTGTTGAAGAAATATCTGAGTGCCCTAACATGGTTTGAATTGCTTTTAAATCAGCTCCATTTTGAAGAAGGTGAGTTGCAAATGAGTGACGCAAAACGTGAGGAGTAATATCTTTAGTAATATGAGCTTGCTCTTTATAGTATTTAATAATCTTCCAAAATCCTTGTCTTGTTAATCTTTTTCCATTAATATTAACAAATAAAGCTTTATCATTTTCATCTTTAATTAAAACATCTCTTGCATTTTCAATATAGTCTTTTAATGCATTTAAACTCATTGTTCCTAAAGGAATGTTCCTTTGTCTTGTTCCAGTTTTACATGTAACAAATCCATCATTTAGGTTAACATCATCAATATTTAACGAAATAATTTCCGTAACCCTCATTCCTGTTGCATAAGCAAATTCTAGCATTGCTTTATCTCTAATTCCTTTTAAGTCTATATTTTTTGGTTGTTCTAATAGCAATTCTATTTCTTTTGAAGAAAGAATGCTTGGAGTTCTTTTTTCTATTTTTGGAGAGCCAATTCCTTCTGTTGGGTCTGTTTTTGCTTTTCTATTTTTGCATAGAAATTGGTAAAAAGATCTTATTGAAGCTAAGTTTCTTGAAATTGTAGAAGATTTTTTGTTCATTTCTTCTAAATGCTTTAAATAGTTATTAATTGTTTCTTTTTCTACTTTTAAATAGTTTAATTTGTTCTCATTTATATATTCTTCGTATTGTTTAATATCTCTTCTATAAGATTGTAATGTATTTTCTGATAGTTTTCTTTCTTTTTCGAGAAATTCTAAAAAAAATCTAATTTGTTTTTCCATATTTGCTCCCCATTTTATTTAAATTTGCATATTACTAATAAGGTTATGCATGACCTAGGCTCAATTTACATAAACTATATATGTTATATCAAATAATCAAAAAATTGTAAATATATTTTTAGAATTTTTTTAGTTTTTTATATTCTAGCAATGTAGTCGTTGATATTATTATACTACATCCATTTTACATAATTGATTAATAAGTTAGAAGATATATATACTTCTATAAAAGAAGCCATTATTAGTAAAGTTAAAATTATAATACAAAATAAAGTATGTTTACATATTTCGGTTTTTATATTATTTATTTTTCTGTCCTTTGCAATGGTTTTATATAGTCTAATTCCGCTTCCAGATAATGCGAGTAACGCTGGAATAAAGAATATATTTTGCAGTAATAGTCCTAATAATGCAAATATTATTCCTTGATTATTCCCTAAAATAGCAATTATTGATGAAATAGTATATCCTAAACAAAATCCTCTGAACAAAACAATTCCATAAATAATTGGTAAAAGCATAATAGCAGTTCCACTAAACCATAAAACTACTGCTAACATTAAATTTTGTATTAATGACTCTTTTAATAAATTTCCATAATTTATGTTCTGTCCTTCTTTTAGTGTATCTACAAAAGTATTTATATATGTATTAATTTCATTTTTTTGTTCTGTAGCTGTGTTATTAATAAAAACAATCCCTATTATAACTCCTATTATAAATAGAATTAGCAAAATACCATAATCTCTTGCATAGTTTTGGACATGGTTTAATAGAATTGTTTTTATCATTCCTTTTTTCTTATGTTTTTTCATTTTTGCCTCCTTATGTAGTATTATTACCTACATAATGTCTATGCAATAAAATGAAAAATATTCTCTTTTATTCAACATTTATTTTTCCATATACTCCTCCTCCTCCTTCTATAATTTCTACTTTTCCTTCTTTGGAATTAGTAATATTTTTTGCAAGTTTTTCTCCTACAGCACCTTCTAAATCATCTATACTTGTTTTATGTAAAATGTTCATTTCTGTTTGAAATGTGTTTAATAATTTATCAATTGTTTTTCTCCCCAACCCAGGAATAAATGTAAGAGGAATTTGATATATATAAGGTGGTCTATTAGAAGGACTACTTGTTATTGATTTGTCTTTAATAATTTCTATCCTGTCATAAACTCCCATTGTTATATTTCTGCTATCACAAGTGTCACACATTGTGATAGGTGCTTTACCTTCAATATTTTTTTGACATACCTCGCAATATGTTCTATGGTATTTGCCTAATTTAGGATCTAATCCATAATTGCATAAAATTTTTCTTCCTTTTTCATTTTTTAGTGCCAAAAGTAATTCTTTAAAACTTATATCATTTAATAATATTTTATTATATTCTCGTGCAATTTTAGGTAAAGAATGAGCATCTGAATTAGTTAAAAATGTTTTTGTTTCTAGCTCAGAAATTTCATCTGCTAAAAATGTATCTGCACTCAAACCTAATTCAATTGCAATAACTTTAGAAAATTTCTCTTTAAAAATTCTTTCTAGTCTTTTGGTGCAATTTCCATAAAAGCTTTTATGTGGAGTAAAGCAATGTGCCGGTATTAATATTCCATTATATTTTTCAACAATGTCAATTAACTTATAAGCTGAAAGGTCTGCTCTTTGTGAGCTAAGTGTAATGTTTTTAATGTGATATCTCATTTCATTTGAAAAGGCTTCAATATCACGTAAAGTTGGAAAATAACATAAATTATGTGCACTTCCTGTTTTTCCTTCATCATTAATTTCAGATGTTTCTATTTCGCTACCTAGTATAATACATACTTTTTCTTTATATATAATTCCACCATCTTTAAGCTCATAAGCTTCTCCACTTTTTAAGAAGTCTTTTATATCTGCTTGTACATATGGTGAAGCACAATCAATAATTCCTACAATATTAATTCCTTTTCTGTCTGCACATTCTTTTGCAATATTTGCAAAGTTTAAAGATTTAGCCGCTGTTATTTTAATAGGCTTATTATTTTGGCTTCTGCCTATATGTACATGTAAATCTGCAAAAGTTTCTATCATTTTTATCTCCTTTATTTCATACAAAATAATGCTCCTACATTAAAACCTGTAAGAGCTTACATTTTTTATCTTGTGTAGTCTTCTTTTTCATTAGTATTTGTTAAATTATCTTTTTTTGGGTTTCCATACATTGCTATATCTCTTTGTACTGCACGTAATATTTCTTCTCCTGTCATAGCTTCGGCTAGTTCTTGTTCTTGTGATGTTTGTCTTATAGCTAGTTTTGCTGCTTCTAGTCCGTTTTCAAAATCGTTTAATTTAGATACAAATTCAAGCGTACTTTTTGAGCCATTTGCTATTTTACTCAAATCGTCTAATGCTCCCAAATTTTCCTCTCTATTGACTACATCTGACATGGCACTCTAACTCCCTTCATACAGTTTACAAATTCTTTAAATTGTTTTAAATATCTATTGTTTTTATCTTTTAAATTTCTATTTTCTAATAAGCATAATGCTTCATCAGATTTAAATGCAATTCTTTCGGGTCTATTCATTAACATACCACCAAATTGGTCTATAATTTCTAATAAATCTCCTTCTTTTTCTCTTGGTTCACTACCACTATATCTGTTATGTTCTTCGCAAATTTTGCAAAATTTTTTTGAAAAGCCTAACCCTCTTAAATATTCTGCTCCTTCTTTTGCATAAGAACGAATACTTTCTAAGTCCTGAGCTCCGTCTTTTTTCTTACAAGCGTACAATAAACATGCAGTTAGTACTAAATTTTTATCAACAGGTATGTTCATTTGTTCTATAAATAGTTTTGCAATTTCTGTTTTTAAAATAACAGAATTGTCGTAAAAAATTCCTGTCCTTTTTTGTAAATAATATACTATTTCCATTTTTCTTATTACATCTTGCTCAGATAAAATATATTCGGCAAATGTCTCCATAGTAATTCCTCCTATGAATTATAACATTTTTAATGTTTTTTTTATTATATTGTATAAAGCATTCTTTTTCAAGTTTGTTATGCAAATGTAATAAAAGCGTAATATTGCTGTAATATTACGCTTTTATTGGGCCATTTCTTGCTTTATATATTCTACCTCAGCTTCTTTATCTAATCTTATGAATAATGGTTCTCCTTTTTCTACTACTTGTATAGCTTTTAATTTTTTATTATATTCTTGAATAGAATTCCATGTTGAATATTCTGATTTTGTTAATCCTAATTGTTCAAATATTTTTTCTGCAGTCTGTGGCATAAATGGCTTTAATAGAGTTGCTATTATCCTCAAATTTTCTGCAATATGGTACATAGCAGAAGCAAGCTTTTCTTTTAGGGTTGGGTCTTTTGCCAATATCCAAGGAGCTGTTTCGTCAATATATTTATTGGTTCTTGCAATCATTTCCCATATTTGTGCCAAGGCATTCCCAAACTGTAAGTCTTCCATTTTTTCGTTTAACTTTTCTACTTGTTGTATCATGAATTTTTCTATTTCTTCGTCATTATCATTTAATGTTCCTTTATATTCTGGTAATTTACCTAAAAAGTATTTGTTAATCATTCCAATAGTTCTATTTACTAGGTTTCCTAGGTCATTGCATAAATCAAAATTGTATCTATCAACAAAACTCTCTGGTGAAAAAATCCCATCTTGTGAAACAGGTAACTCTCTTAAAAGAAAATATTTCAAAGAATCTAGTCCATATCTATCTATTAGTAATTCGGGATAAACAACATTTCCTTTTGATTTTGACATTTTACCATCTTTCATTAAGATCCAGTTATGGACAAATATCGTTTTTGGTATTTCTAGTCCTAGTGCCATTAAAAATATTGGCCAATAAATTAGGTGAAATCTAGCAATATCCTTTCCTACTATTTGAACATTAGCAGGCCAATATTTTTTGAATAAAGAGTCGTCTTCAGATAAATAACCTAAAGCTGTAATATAGTTTGTAAGCGCATCTAGCCAAACATAAACAACATGTTTGGGATCCTTTCTTACCTTAATTCCCCAGTCAAAAGTAGTTCTACTAACACATAAATCTTCCAAGCCAGGCTTTATGAAATTATTTATCATTTCCATTTTTCTGTATTCTGGTTTAACAAAGTCTGGATGTTCTTCATAATATTTTAATAGTCTATCAGCATATTTTTTCATGTTAAAGAAATATGCCTCTTCTTTCATTGGCTTTACTTCTCTGCCACAGTCAGGACATTTTCCATTTACTAATTGTGTATGTGTAAAAAAAGTTTCACAAGGGATACAGTATAGTCCTTCATATTCGCCTTTATATATATCTCCAGATTCCATAAATCTATCAAATATTTCTTCTACTACTTCTTCGTGTTTTTTATCTGTAGTTCTAATAAAATTATCATACTGAATATCCATCTTTTCCCAAAGTTGTTTTGCTAGTTTTGCCATTTCGTCAACATATTCTTGTGGTCTCACTCCTTTTTCTTTTGCAATATTTTCTATTTTTTGTCCATGTTCATCTAATCCTGTTAGAAGATAAGTATCATACCCTTGTAAAGTTTTGTATCTTTTTAATGCATCTGCTGCAACTGTAGTATAAGCCGTTCCTATATGGAATTTACCACTTGGATAATAAATAGGAGTTGTTATATAAAATGTTTTTTTATCTTTCATATATTCCCTCTCTTTTCTTTATATTTAGTTTTTATCTTTAAATATTAATATACTTTTGCAATTAAAGTTTTTAAGAATCTCTTTTTAATACAACTATTTTATTTGAATAAATTCTGTCCATTCTTTGGTCAGGATAATATTTATCTAAAAGCTCATCCATAATATTATCTGCTGGGATTCCATGGGTTCTTTCATTTTGTCTGCTTCCTGCTGCACATGATAGTACAATATTAATACTCATAAAAATAATCATTACTAATGTAATTATTTTAAATTCCTTTTTTCCATAATTAGATAGAAATTTAAGAATCATAGGATATGCAATTACAGTAAAAAATATTCCTAAAATTCCCCAGAAAATGCAATGTACTAGGCTTGTTCTACCGTTTAAGTTATATGTCATGTGGCTGTAGTCCCAAGAAATTGTTCCAAAAAATATTTCTTGTACATATGAGCACAAATATTCTACAATTCCCCCAAGTATCATACTGTATAAAAAAACTTTTACTGGGTCTTGCATTTTTCTTAATATAAAATAATATAAAACAGCTCCTACACCATAAACAGGAATAAATCCTCCATATATTAATCCTGTTCTTAGTTGAAACTGCCCATCAACTAAAATTTCTAATAGTGTTTCTATTATTGATCCAACTACACTACCTATAACAAATATCCAAAAAATATTTATAAATTCTTTTATTATTTTATTTTCTTTTTTCATATTTACATTTCCTTTTATTTTTGTTTATTATATAGTTTTTTTTTTCAAAAATCAACCTTTTCTTTGTCTTATAATGTCTTTTTCTTTTTTAGGTACACGATTTGATTCTATTATTTTTTGTAATGTCTTGTTATAAGTCCAATTATCTAAATTATTATTTTGTAAATAGGTTATTGTTTTTGTTTTTTGTTTAATATAGCAAATTGATAAAAGCCATGCTTTTGCCATTTTTACGTAATAGCCTTCATGTGTAATATTATCTACTATTTCCATAATTTGATTAATATATTCATCTGTAACATAATAGTCTAATATCATTACTAATCCAAAACGAATTTCAAATTCCTTATTAGAGTAAATATAAGAGTTTAAAAATTTCCACATGTCCTCTAAATGTTTTTTAGTAATTTTTAATCCACCACAGCATGTGTCGCAAATAGCCCAGTTATTTATTTTAGGAATAAATTTTTTTAAATATTCAAATGTTTCGTCTATACTTAATTTTGCTAATCCAATAATCATTCCTTGTAACATTATTTCTTCATAATATTGATTGCCAATTTCATTTAGCAATTCTTTGTAATTATATTGTTTAATTAATTGTTTTGCATAATTTCGTAAAATAGGAATTCTAATTCCAATTATATTATTTGTACCAGGGCAAAGCTGACTGTGAAATTCTTTATATTTTAGATCCTGCATTAATAAAAGTTTATTTTGAATTTCCTTTTTTATCATTAAAGGTTTCTCTCCATTCCTTGTTTGCTTTATTTTCGTTGATTATATTCTTTTCTTTTTATATTGTCAATCAATATCTAGTGCATTTATATATACAAAAATTATTTATTATTAAATGAAAAGTGTAAATATGTATTGTAAAATTAGTTGTTATATGTTAATATATAAAAGAATTATGTTTGTTTTTTATTTTTAGTTTATGCAGGTGTGGCGGAATTGGCAGACGCACAGGACTCAAAATCCTGCGAAGTAACATTCGTGTGGGTTCGACCCCCACCACCTGCACCATAAATATTTATTTTTGCGAAGATGAAGATGTAGTTTCTTCATTTTCTTTTTTATTTGTATCTGTAAATTTTAAAGCGTTTTCTAAAGCATTTGCAGAAATCTTTTTAGAGTTAGTATCTAAATGAGCATATAGGTTTGCAGTAGTAGAAAAGTTAGAATGACCAAGCCATTCTTGAATTGATTTCATAGGAATACCTTTAGCAAGCAGTAGGCTTGCACAAGAATGTCTTAAATCATGAAAACGAATATGCCTCATATTATTTTTTCTTAGTAAAATACTAAAATGTTCTGTAACATAATCAGGTCTTATAATATTTCCATCAGGTTTTACAAAAACATAATTTAGATATTTTTTATTATAGCTATTTCCAAAAGCCTTTTGAAAAGATTTCTGTTTTTCTTTAATATCTAAAAGCATAGTCGCTATATCATCAAATAAGGGGAGTATTCTATAACTAGATTTATTTTTTGTTCTATCTTTGCCTTCAATTTTTCTATTATCACCATTTGTATTAGTTATTGTAATTGTATGTTTTATAGTAATTGTTTTATTTTTAAAATCAAAAGAGTCCCATTGTAAACCTAAAACTTCACTTCTTCTTAATCCATAAAAAGCAGTAATTAAAATAATGAGTTCTAATGGATCTCCTTTAGATATTTCAAATAGTTTATTTAATTCTGTTTCGTTATAGAAACTACCTATAAATTGAGCCTTTTTTGGGTCTTTGAACTTTATCAGCTGGATTACTTACAATAATATTCATTTTAAAAGCATAATCTAAACATTTTCTTATAATTGCATGATGATGTATAACTGTATTTGCAGTAAGATTATCTTTCCCCATCAATTCAGTATAAAAGTTTTGAATATGAATAGGCTCTAAATCTTTTAATTTTATAGGATTTTCTGTAAAATACCTTTTTATATGATGATTACATAGTTGCCTATAAGAAGTAAAAGTTGTATTTTCTAATGTGTGCTGAACTGTTTTTAGCCAATAAAAAAGATACTCTATAAATAGAATATCAGAAGTGGAATTTGTATTTGAATTATTTTTCGTATTGTCTAATGACTTTAACTGTAATTCTTCTTCAAGTTTTGCTCTTATCTTTTCTGCAACAGCTAATGCTTGTTTTTTATTTCCTCTTACTTTTAATTTTGTAGAACGCCAAGGCTGATGTCTTTTTCCATTTTCGTCATAGTATTCTAAAACAGCTTGATAAATTCCGTTTTTAATTTGTAAACAACTTACAGATACTTTGTTTACTTGTAAATTTTCTGTTACCAATTATAACTCCTTTCCGATGTAACAGACTAAATTAATTTACTATTGATTTTTTGTAGTAAATATAAAAGTAGCCTAAACATTCTTTTCAGTTAAATAATTAATTATGAACTGTTTAGGAATTTTATATTCTCTACCAACTTTTATAGATTTAATAGTCTTTTGCCTTACCAACCTATAAGCAAGAGTAAGTCCAATATCTAGCATTTCTGCTAATTGCTCAACTGTAACTACATCTTTACAGTTACTAAACATTATTTTTTCTAAATACATACATTTAACCTCCTTTTAAAATTCACAATAGCTAAAATAAAAACTTTAAACTATGTACTGCTTATTGTGTATTAAAAGAGGTTAATCTCTTAATTAGTTTTATTAATAAACTTTAGTGCTAACTCTTTTAGGTAAATCAAGAGATGAAACAATACCTTTTATCATAACATATTGATTTTTCTTACTGTCATATTCATAAACACTAGAATTAGCTTTTTTACAGTCATAATCTGAAAGATGATGAGCGTTATATGAAAGTTCCATTGCATCTTGTGCATGAATAGCTAGTAATTCTTCATAAGCAATATCATTCTTCTTAGTTCTAATATAATTTTTTTGATATTCTGCTTGTGCAATTTTTCTTTTCTCTACGTTAATAGATTTTCTAGAACTTTTTTCTTCATTATATCTTTCATCTGTTTTTATAATTTTAGATATATATTGCTGAGATGTTCCAACTTGATTTGCAATTTCTTTTTGTTTTAAGTGTTTATTAAAGTATAAATCTAAAATTGTTTCTTTCTTGCTCATAAAATTTACTCCTTTCTTTTGGTTGTATTTTTGTTTGTTGATTTTTAGATACAAAAAGTCCCTAGGGTTTTTGTTAAAATTCTCAAACAAAACTTGACTATTATCTATAAAAACTATATAATAGTAATATCTTAATTATATTTAACGATTAGTAAATGTAATAATTACTATTAAGTAGTAATTACATTATAAGTAATAGTTAGTGTTCGTCAAGTATTACAGATGAATTTTTTTAAAAAATTTTTAGGAGAGTGAAAATGAGAAAAGATAATGAAGGAAATTTCAGGACTTTTTGGTTTAGATATGATGGTTATGAAATAAAGGAAATAGATGAAAAACATTATATTACACCAAAAGAAAATTCTAAAATTATTATGTATAATCCCTTTGATTTAGCAGATGATATATTAGTAGATATTTTAATGATAGGTAGATGTGTTGATAAAAATGATATAGAAGAAGCTAATAAAAAGATTATGGAGTTTGTAGAAAAGTATGGCTTATTAGGAGAATTAACATATTTACCCCTAAATACTGATATTGTTAAGCAAAATAAAGTTTATTTACCAAGTGGTAATTTGGTTAGTGAAAAAGAAACATTACCAACAGATGAATATATAGAATTATTTTTAAAGTGTAAAAAGAAACAAAAAGTTGTTATGAAGAAAAATGCAAGAGGAGAGATTTTAGATTTATCAGTTGAAAATGAGATGAATCCTCTTGCTATTATAGACAGACCAGTAGAGTATGCAGTAGTTTTTTCAATGGAATATTCTGAGTGTTTAGTTTGGATAATGCACTATGCTAGAACATTGTATTTAACATTTGAAGCAATAGAAAATTACAGCAAAGTCCAAGATGCTTATACAAAGCAAATATATGATACTAGAATAAAAGAATTTAATCCATCAAAAATTGCTTGTAAAATATTAATGGGAAAGAACAAAGAAGATAAGCCTGTTTTAGAATGGGATTTTAATTCTTTAAAACTTGCAATAGATACAATGTTTGCTTTAAATGAAACTACTGAAAGAAAAACAGTTAAGATGTGTAAACATTGTGGTAAGCCATTTGCTTCTCAAAATTTAAAAGCTGAATACTGTAGTCCACAATGTAGAAATCAGGCAAACGTTTATAAGAGTAGGGCAAGAAATAAATAGAAAAGGCTGATACAAATGAATCAATTATAATAATAAAGCTATTTGAAAATAGCATATTATATATAAGAAAGCATTTTAAAAATAAATTGAAAAGATAATGGGTTATATTCTATAAAAAAAAGACTAATTAGAGATTTACAATTAATAATTTTATGATATACTAACTAATGAAAATAATATAAAGATTTTTAATTAATAGAAGGAGAAAAAAATATGATATTTTATAGCAATGAGGAGGGGTTTATAAAACCACAAGGTATAAAAAATCTTACTGGAATTCGTGACTCTAGTATAGAACTACCACATATAGCTGTTGGTGTTTTTTCAGAGTATTTATTAAAGGATATTGTAAAAAAAATCAAATGTGAAAAAGTTGGAGAATTGACAGAAAAACGACCAGTTTATATATTGAAATACAAAAATATGAAAATAACATTGTTTATGGCTGGAATTAGTGGTCCTTGGATAAGTAATGATATTGAAGATTTAAATGTTAATGGTGTTGATACATTTATTATTTTTGGAAATTGTGGAGTTTTAGATAAAACTATTGAAGATTGTTCTATAATAATTCCCAATAGAGCTTATAGAGATGAAGGAACAAGTTATCATTATTTACCAGATTCAGAATATATTAATTTAGACAATAAATATAAAAACTTATTTAAAAATATATTAAAAGAGTATAAATTCGATTACAAAGAGGGAGCCACTTGGACAACTGATGCTTTTTATAGGGAAACTAAAGAAAAAATTCAAATGTTTCAAGGAAAAGGAGCAGTTTGTGTAGAAATGGAAGGTGCTTCAATAGCAGCAGTTTGTAAGTATAAAAATTTAGATTATTTTACTTTTTATTATGCAGGAGATAATCTAGACTCTGTAGAATGGGAAGAAAGAAGTATAACTCAATTGGCTAATTTTGACAAAAAAACTAAGGTGCCAATACTCGCTTTAGAATTAGCATATAAAATTGAAAATGATAAAATATAAGTTAATTTGAAACCCTTAAAAGCACTAATTTAAAAATATTACAGAATTATAGGTTTAAAATAGATATGTCACAGCAACATTGAAAATAAAATATTGAAAGAGAGTACCAAAAATGATATTGTTTAAATAACCACAAATAAACGGTATCGGAGGTACTCTCTTATGGGTAATAATATCACACAAAAATTAAAATATAAAGAGTCTGTAGTAAAATTTTCATATATATAAATGGCAATAATAAATTTCCGGTTTATTATGCACAGATTTCGTTGGTACTTTTATAATTAAACATAGCTCTTGGATAATTATTTATCCAATCTTCTATCTTTTGGATATATTCTTCTGATATTGGTGCTATATCAATTCCTTTTGGGATAAACCTTCTTATTAATCTATTTGCATTTTCATTGCTTCCTCGCTCTCCTGAACGATATGGATGGGCATAATATATTTGTGTTCTACCCTTTTTCCTTCGATTATCATAAGATTTCTCTAACGCCTTCCAATCCCTAAATTCTCCACCATTATCAAAAGTTATTGTTTTAAATTTATTATAAAATTTATTCTTATATTTTCTTTCTATTAAATCTAATGCTTTCGCTACATATTCTGCTTTTTTCCCCGGTATCTTTATAATTATTTCTTCTCTAGTTTTTCTTTCTGTTAAAGTAAATAATACTGCTCCTCTTTTTTTACTTCCTATCACTAAATCTCCTTCCCAATGTCCATATATTTCCCTTCTATTAACTTCTTCTGCTCTATAATCTATACTTTTTTCTGGTGCTACTTTTTCACATATTGTTTTATCTTTATTCTTTTCTTTATATTCTTTGTTGTAAATCATATCCCTTGATTTTATATCATAAATATCTCCTGTATATATATTATTTCTTATTGTTCTTGCACACATTTTTGTTTTAAAATTCATTGTTTTTATCTCTTTTGCTATTACTTCTGGTGACTTTTTATCTTCTTTTATAGATTTTTCAACATATTCTTTTAATTCATAATCATTATCTATTTTTAATTTCGGTCCTTTTGCTTTTAAATAATATTCATATTTTTGTTGTGCTACATCTGCACTATATACCCATATTTCAACTAATTCTGTTGTTAAATTTTTTACTAATCCTCTTTTTATTTCATTCCTTATTGCCTTTTCTGTTCTATCTAAAAGGTCTGCCATTTCAACTTTTGTACGTTTATCTCTATTAAACCATCTTTCTATTGATTGTCTTTTACTATATTCTAGGTGTTTACCTTTTCTACTTTTTGTGGTATTATTTTCTTGACACATAATT
>USIO01000020.1 GCA_900554815.1 uncultured Clostridium sp. | reverse complement strand
TTAAAAAAGTGGTCCGTTTTTCAATTACAAAATCGTAATTTTTTGGTCCACTTTTTGTTTATCAAAAACACTGAAAAGCATAAATTAAAGAATTTATTACGGTATCTTGTTTTCTATCTAAGGTTAATTTGCAATATTTTTTCTCAGAAAATGGCAGAGTAAAAAGAAAAATATTGAAAGTTAGAATTTCTCCATTTTTGTTAGTCAAAGAAAAATCTTCTTTCCAATCAACCTGTCCTAGCTTACCAGCAATTTTAGGAACTCTAATATTTGCTTTTTTGGGGATTTTATCTTTATTCTTCTTTACATAATTTCTAACTAATCCATATTTACCTTTGTAATCAGTAGTATCTAGCAAAAAGTGATAAATGGCTGAAGCTGTAATACCTGCAATTTCAAGTTTAGCATCGATAATCTTGGTGTATGGATCTAATATGGAAGAAGAAGATTTTAAAGGTAAAGGTAAGCCTTCTTCAATTTGCTTCTGTATTTGATGCCTCTTTTTAGCAGTTCTCCAATCACAACCAGTTTCTCTAGCAATACCGTGCATAATTTGGTTTGATTTGCAATCTAATCACCTCCTTTAGTAGATTGTCTAAATTATCACATATCATCTGTATTCTCACCTCCTTTTGTTGACATAAATATATTATATCATGGATTTGAGAATACAAAAAAATATGTAGGAAAACCGACATTTTTCTTTGTCAATTTCCTACATATTATTTTACCATTTACATAAATCATAAAAACTAGTTAAAGATAGAAAGGAGCAACCCCAAGTCTTTGACTAGTTTTATTTTAAGCACTAGTCTGGAGACTGGCTAATTATATATTTGGCTATATTTGGCAAATTATGTAAAAACAAATAATTTGTAAAGATTATTTCCGAGAAAAAAATTAGCAAATATATATTTGCTAATTTTTTTAAATAAAAGTTTATATTTATCTGCTATAATATCTCCTGCCAAATTATATCTTAAATACTTCAAAATATTTTCTAAATATTTTTCCGCAGTTTCTGAAACTAACTATATATTTTTTCATACAAAAACCCCAATATCCTAGATATTGTCTATCTTGTTAAAAGCTTATTCTATTGAATATACTCTATTTGCATTTATGTCATCTATTCCTTTTTGCAATTTTTCTTTTAGATCTTTTTTACTTTTTATCATTATATTATCTGTAACATCTGTATCTACATATGATATTTTTAAGTATTCAATAAAATTTATCACTTGATTTGTAAGTTCTTCTGGTAAAGTATCTATTCATTATATAATCTTTGTTTTTCGATAGACATATTTATTATCTCCCAAAATTATTTATAGTATTATTTATTACACTATCTTTTATAAAAAAATCGATACATTTCTGAAAACATTTTAACCTACAATTATAAAATATGAAAAATTTTTTGTGTACTTGACTTTTATATTTAATAAGTAATATAATTTATATCTACGCGTTTTTTAGAAAAGGCAAAATGTACATAGGAGGAAATATTTTGAATATAGAAGAAGCAAAAGAAATTTTAAATGAAACAATTATTACTGAGCCAAGTATACGAGGATATATATACATTAGTGCAGAAGACATTAATAAAGCAATAGATATTTTACTAAAAACTTTAGAGGAAAAAGAAAATAAAATTACAATACTAAATAAATTACTAGAAGAACAAAAAAATACAATAAATCAAAGAGACTTTGCAGATATTTTGTTGGATAAAGTTAGCCAAAAAATAATATTGGGGAAAAATAATATTGCAGAAAATCAAATTTGACAAATTTTTTATTTTACTATATACTATTTCCGTAACTAAAATTTTATAAAAAAACTACATAATAATTATATTTTAATATTAACATTTTATTGTATCTAAAGTTGGGAAAGGATAATAGTAAAAATGAATGTAATAAAAAAAGTATTTTTTATTGCACTAATGATATGGATATTGTTTTATGTTTCTTCTTATGCTACAACAGCTAATGTTAATACAGATGCAGTAAGACTTAGAAGAGAAGCAACAACTACCTCAGATGTTATTACTATAATATATAGTAATGAAGAGGTTACTCTTATTGAAGAACAGGAACAATGGTATAAGGTAAAATATAAAGATTACATAGGATTTATTAGAAAAGACTTATTAAATTTGCCTAATGAGCCACTAACAACAGAAGAAACACCAACTGCACCAAATGTAGAAACACCAGCGGTACAAGAACCAGCAGAGGTCAATCAACAAAAAATAGTAAACAAAAATACAAGTTTAAGAGCTATACCTAGTATTGCTGCTAGTAAAATTGGAGAAATTACTTCTGGAACAACTGTAAAAATTATACAGGTAAAAAATGATTGGACTTGTATAGAGTTCAACGGTAAGAGTGCGTGGTTACCTAATATATTTTTATCGGATAATGTGGATGAAAATAATAATCAAAATAATAAAGAACCAGAAGAAGTTATAAAAATAATGTATATAAATGTTAGCTCTGCAAATGTTAGAACAGAGCCAACAACATCTTCAGAAATTTTAGCAACACTTGCTAAAAATAATAGTGTAGAAATATTAGAAGATGTAGGGGAATGGTATAAAATTAAATTAAATGATAATATTGGTTATATTTCAAAACCGTTGCTTTCAGACCAAGTAGAAACAACAAGTAGAAGTATAGAAGAACCGAGACAAGAAGAAACACCTATCCAAGAAACAATTCAACCACAAGAAACTATTATTAAATCTGTATATGTTAATGTAGAAAAAGCAAACTTAAGAAGCTCTGCAACTACTAGTAGTAATATTGTTGGAACAGCAAATAGAAAAGAAAAATTAGATGTAATTGCTGAAGAAGGACAATGGTATAAAATTAAATTTTTAGATGCAAATGCATATATTAGAAACGATTTAGTAGTAAATACAATAGATGAAGTAATTGTTCCAGTTACAAATACTGAAACAAATAATAATAATAGTGCTAATGCAAACAATTCTACTACACCAACAGGAGAAGCTGTTGTAGAATATGCAAAACGATTTTTAGGGTATAGATATGTTTACGGTGGAGCTGGGCCTACTACATTTGACTGTTCTGGATTTACACAATATGTTTATAAAAACTTTGGAATATATTTATCTCATTCGGCAGTAGCGCAGGCTAATAATGGTTCTTATGTTGAAAAAACTAATTTACAATTAGGAGACTTAATAATATTTAGAGATTGGGATAATATAAGCATTGGTCATTGTGGCATTTATATTGGAAATAATCAATTTATACATGCGGCAAACTCGTCAAGAGGAGTAGTAACAGATACATTTGCAAGCGGATATTATTATGAAAGATATGTTAGTGCAAGAAGATTATTTTAAAAAAATATGGGGGCAAAAAGAGAGGTAAAATTTGAAAAGACCACTTCTATTTGTTACCATAGGTTATATTTTAGGAATTTTAATAGAGCTATATGGAAAAAATAGTCATATAGCTCTTTTTATTTTATTGGTTTTAATTTTATTTATTATAATAAAATTAAAAGTAATTTATAAAATTTTTAAAAACTTAAAAAGATATATAAAAATATATATAAAACTTTCTTCTATAATAATTGTAGCAGTAAGCATGCTATTTGGATATATGTATACACATTTTTTAAATCAAAAATATACTAATTTGTACGAAACTATAGAACCACAAAGTTACTTTGTAGCTCAAATTATTTCTAAAATGGAAGAAAAGAAATATACAGACTTTTATACAATTAAAGTAATTAGTATAGAAGGGAAGAAACAATACAATGGAACAAAACTGTTGCTATATATTACAAAATCAGATAATAATTTTAAATACCGATATGGTGACTACATTTATTTTAAAGGAGACTATAAAATTGCAGATACGGCAAGAAATTATGGAGGATTTAATTATAGAGAATATTTAAAAAAAGATGGTATTTATGGCACTGTAAAAACAAACTATAACAATATAAAATTATTAAAAAAAGAAAACAGCATTATTTTTGAAATAAAAGAGTCAATTATAGAACAAATAAAAAAAATATTACCACAAGACTCAGCAAATTTACTTTTAGGAATTCTTATTGGATATAAAGATTCTTTGCAAGAAGAATATATAGAATATTTTAGAAAAAGTAGTTTAACACATATTCTATGTGTTTCTGGCGGAAATATTAATTACATTATTATTGGAGCTACATATATTTTAAACAAAATTAACTTACATAAAAAATATAAAGAACTTATTACAATTATTATTATAATTTTTTTCTTATTTTTGGTAGGGCTTTCTCCTTCTGTTATTAGAGCAGTTTTTATGGCCAACCTATTTTTAATTTCTAAAATATTTTATAGAAAAATTGATATTATAAATAGTATTTGCTTTTCTATTTTATTTTTGTTATTTATAAATCCATTTTATATACAAGATATTGGAATGGCACTATCTTATGGTGGAACAATTGGAATTATTGTATTTTTTAAAAATATTAGATATTTATTGGACAAATTTATACCAGATAATAAATTTTTAAATATAATTAAAGATGCTTTAAGTGTATGCATAGCAGCACAGATTTTAATTTTGCCAATAACCGTATTTTATTTTAACCAAATTAATATATTGTTTTTTATTGGTAATGTGTTAGTAGCTCCAATTTTAGGTATTATTACTATACTAGGAATTTGTACTTTAATTTTTTCGTATATTTGCTTTCCTTTTTCAAAAATTATAGCATATATTTTACACTTTTTATTACAATTATTAATTTTTATCTCTAAACTTTCTTCTCGGAATTCCATTTTCTAATATTACAGTAGTAACTCCTAGTATTTTAGAAATTATAATTTACTTAGTAGCAATTATATTCCTAAATATTATATTTATTTTAAAAAGAAAAAAAGAGCTTAGATATACAGAAACAAAATTTATAAAAAAAATAAAAAATATAGAAAAAAATTTAAAGTTTTTTATATCTAATCCAAAATGGATAATAATATTTATAAGTATATTTATACTTATAAATGCTGTTCTGCCTATTATACCAAAGGATTTAAAAATACATTTTGTAGATGTGGGACAGGGAGACTGCTGCTTTATAACTACTAATACTTACAAAAATATTTTGATTGATAGTGGAGGAAGTAATGATTATGATGTTGGAAAAAATACTTTACTTCCATATTTATTAGATAGAAATATAAAAAAATTGGATTATGTATTTATTTCTCATTTTGATATAGACCATTGCAATGGATTAATAGAAGTAATGCAGAATATTCCTATTTATAATCTTGTAATAGCAAAACAGGCATATATATCACTAGAGTATAAAAATATTATAGAAATAGCAAATAAAAAACAAATTAGCATAACTGCATGCAAAACAGGAGATATAGTTAAAATAGATAATGACAATATAATGGAAATATTATATGTTAACAAAAACAGCACTGATTTAAATAATGGATCTATAGTATGTAAATTTGCATATAAAGATTTTAGCATGTTATTTACCGGAGATATTGAAAAACAAACAGAAGCAAAAATTGTGGAATTATATAAAAATACAAAAAAATTAAAAAGTAATATTTTAAAAGTAGCACATCACGGTTCTAAAACTTCTTCAACGCAAGAGTTTTTAAATTTAGTACAACCACAGATTGCAGTAATTGGTGTTGGAGAAAACAATACTTTTGGACATCCTAATATAGAAGTATTAGAAAGACTAAAAAATATTAAAGCACAAGTCTATAGAACAGATAAAATGGGGGAAATTATTTTTAGCATAAATAAAAAAGATAAAATATCAATCACAAAAAAGCTTAATTAATACATATTTTACTATAAATTGTAAATGCTATTAGTAAAGAAATAAAAGGAGAAACGTCTATGAAAAAAACTATATTTTTTATTATTATATTCATTCTAATTTCTATTGTAGGAATTGCTATTGGCATTTATATTTCTAATTTAGAAAATGTAAAAGGAAGCCAAATAGAGTATGCTACACAAATGGGAGAAACAAAAGTTACAGATGAGTGCGTGGAAGAGACAAAAGACTTATTAGAAACAAATGCAACACAGGATAAAATTTCTCCTAATGCAATTATTATTATGGAAAAATACTACCCAGAATGTAACCACACTACAACTTCATACTTAGATGTGCCAGAGGATTTGGTAAACTTAACTCAAAATGAATTAAAAGAAAAATATAAAGACTGGGAAATAAAAGGTTTTTCCTCAAACGAAATAGTAATAAAAAAAGAAGAAAAAGGAATGTGCGGACAACATTACTTTTTGCAAGCAGAAGATGGAAGAATTGTAGTATATAAGATAGACGAAAACAATAACAAAAGCATTTATGAAAAAACAGGAATTCTTACACAATACTTAACACGGAACAGATTTAATTAACCTAGAAAAAGGAATAACGGTAACTGGAAAAGAAAATTTAAATAAATTTTTAGAAGATTTTGAATAATTAAATTTAAAACTAAAAAAGAAAAATAGAGAAGACCTCTATTTTTCTTTTTTTAAAAAATCTTTTACATAAAATGCTTTCCAATACATTACTAAAGAAAAAACAGTTAATCCAATAGCTATATAATAAATATAATTATCAAAAGTATATGGTAATTGGAATTGCTTTATAAGCATAGAACAGAATATTGCTACATAAAAAAGCACAGTAGAAATTTTTCCATACCATTTGCTAGAAACTACTAAGTCTTTTCCATATAAGAATGAAGCACCAGCAACTAAAATAACTTCTTTAATAACAACAACTACTAAAATCCAAACAGGAATAATTTCTTGAATAACTAGTACCAATAAAGTTGCTATTTGAGTACATTTATCTGCTAAAGGATCCATTAACTTTCCAAAATCTGTAATATAATTAAACTTTCTTGCAATAAAACCATCTGCTACATCTGTTATTCCAGATATTACTAAAAATATTATAGCTATAATATAATTGTTTTGCAAAGCGAAAACAATTATAAAAGGAATAATAAAAAATCGAATAATTGTAAGAATATTGGGAACATATTTTGCCATATAAACCTCCGCATATTAGTATTTATTTAACATTAAATGTTAGTTTATTTTCTAAATTTATATCTACATAAACTGTTTGACCAGAACTAACATTACCTCTTAAAATCATGTCTGATATTTCATCTTCAATATATCTTTGAATTGTACGGCGAAGAGGTCTTGCTCCGTATTTTAAATCAGTTCCTTTTTCTAAAATAAACTTTTTAGCATTTTCAGATATTGAAAATCCAATATCCTTATCTTTTAAACTATTAATTGTTAAATTAAGCATTAAATCAATAATTTGTAAAAGCTCTTTTTTACTTAGTGACTCAAAAACAATAATTTCATCTACTCTATTTAGAAATTCAGGCCTAAATATTTCTTTTAAACTATTTTGAATTTTAGAGGTATCTATTGTTTGTTTGCCAAATCCAATTGAATTATTATTTAAATTAGAACCAGCATTAGATGTCATAATAATAATAGTATTTTGAAAACTTACAGTATTTCCTTGGCTATCTGTTAATTTACCATCATCTAGAATTTGTAGTAAAATATTAAAAACGTCTGGATGTGCTTTTTCAATTTCATCTAAAAGTATAATAGAATAAGGTTTTCTTTTAACTTTTTCTGTTAATTGACCTGCATCATCATACCCAACATAACCTGGTGGAGAGCCAATTAATTTAGATGTAGAATGACTTTCCATATATTCAGACATATCAATTCTAATAATAGAGTCCTCATTTCCAAACATTTCGTAAGCTAAAGACTTAGCAAGTTCAGTTTTACCAACTCCTGTAGGGCCAACAAATATGAAAGAAGGTGGACGTTTAGTACTTTGAAGTCCAGCTCTGTTTCTTCTAATTGCTCGTGATACTGCTTCAACTGCGGCATTCTGACCAATAATATGTTTATGCAAATTGCTTTCTAAATTTAATAGCTTTTGAGTTTCCGCTTCTGTAATTTTTTTAACAGGAATTTTTGTTGCATGTTCAATTACTTCTGCAATATCTTGAACAGTTAAGCTTTTAATTGTCATTTTTTGATTTAACTTATCAATTTGTTCTAGTAAATTACATTCTTTTGTTTTTAAATCAGCTGCTTTTTGATAATCCTCAATTGAATCGGTTGAAACAGCTTCATTTTTTTCTTCTTGAACTTTAGCAAGTTCATTTTTTAATAATTCCAACTTATATAGTTCTTTATTATTTAAATTTATTCTTGAACATGCCTCATCTAAAATATCTATTGCTTTATCTGGTAAAAACCTGTCATGAATATATTTTTCAGACATTATAACAGTTTTTGCAATAACATCATTAGAAATTTTTACTTTATGAAAATCCTCATAATATTTTTTTATTCCTTTTAATATTTCTATAGAATCTTCTATAGATGGTTCTTCTACCAATACAGGCTGAAATCTTCTTTCTAATGCAGAATCTTTTTCAATATATTTTCTATATTCTTTTAAAGTAGTTGTACCAATTAACTGAATATCTCCATTAGATAAAGAAGGTTTTAAAATATTAGCAGCATTCATAGAGTTTTCTGCATCACCAGCACCAATAATATTGTGAATTTCATCAATTACAAGAATAATATTACCATAAGTTTTACATTCATCAATAATTCCTTTCATTCTTGACTCAAATTGTCCCCTGAATTGTGTACCAGCAATAATAGAAGTCATATCTAAAAGGTAAACTTCTTTATTTAATAGTTTAGGAGGAACTTTCTGATTTGCTATTTTAATTGATAAACCTTGAGCAATAGCTGTTTTACCAACACCAGGTTCTCCAATTAAACAAGGATTATTTTTAGAACGCCTATTTAAAATTTGAATAATTCTTTGAATTTCTTTGTCTCTACCAATAACTGCATCTAATTTGCTTGCCCTTGCTTTTTCTGTTAAATTAGTACCATAAGTATCTAAAAAGTTTCTTTTTTTTGCTTTAGGAACTTTTTCTGTTTTTACTTTTTTCTTATTGTCTGAGTTTTCATTTGACTTAGAATTTTCTGAGTGATTTTGACTATTAGGACCAAGCATACTAGAAAGTATTGTACCAAGTTGAAAACTTCCAGCTTGGTCTGGATTTTCAGCCGAAATTTCTTGCATATCTATATTTTCAGAAATATCGTTAAAAATATCTTCAAATTGTTTTGACATATCTTCTAAATTTTCTTCAGAAAGGTTAGACTGTTTTGCTAGCACTTCTAATGGATTAATACCTTTTTCTTTAGCACAATTATAACAAAGCCCTTCCAAAGAAGATTTTCCATTTTCCACTTTATTAATAAAAATAACTGCAACATTTTTGTTACAAGATGAACATAACATAAATTAAAAAACTCCTTTTTATTATATATTAAAATTAACATTTTTATTGATAGTTTACTTAACTATAAAACTAGAGCAATTTAAATGAATATATAACATATAAATGATATCCTAAAAATCGCATATAGTCAAGATTTCTGCTTAGAAAAGTTAAAAATTATATATTAATATTTTGTCATCTATATATAAAATAAATTAAGCAACACATACCAACTAATTTTTACAATTATCTGCCTTGAAAAAAAAAATAAGTAATGCTATAATAAAAAAAATATTTAAATAAAAAGGGAGATCAAATGAGAGTTTTAAATAAAATTATGTCTTTTTTTAGAAGCTTACCTAATAATAGAATGAAACTATATGGATTAATTGGTGGTATATGTATTATTATTTTAATTATAGCCATATATTTTCAATTTTTTTATTCGCCAGATGATGACAAAAAATTTGGACTTAGTAATCAAGTTGATACAACTACCGAATTTGAACGATTAAAAAATGACTTTAATAATGAATTTAATAATTCAGTTAGAAGAATTGGACAAGATTCAATTAATTACCCTAAAATTGACCAAACAAAAGATATTGTCTACACAATAGCTAACCTAGATATAGAATCTCAAGGAAAATATGATATTAATATTCACTTGCCAGCATTAAATCTTTCTGGAGATATGGCTCAACAAATAACAAAAGATATTGACAATTTATTTGGAGCCTATACAAACAAAGTAGTTGCATCTGAAGACCACCTAATAGTATATAACTTAGATTATGTTGCATACTTAAATAATGAAATTTTATCTTTAGTAATAAAAGCAACTATAAAGGAAGGAGACAATCCACAAAGAGTAATTATAAAAACATATAACTATGATGTAATTAAAAACACAAATATAACATTAGGAACTCTAATAAACAAAAAAAATTTAGACAAACAAGAAGTACAAAATAAAGTATACGAAGAAATTAATAAAATAATTATTGAAAATGAAGCATTAGCTAATGAAGGATATTCTGTTTACAAAAGAAATATATCAGATTCAATGTATGTATTAGAAAATACAGATACATATTTTATTGATTCAAATGGATATTTATATTTAGTATATTGCTATGGAAACACAAAATATAGTGGTGAAGTAGATTTAATTATTTTATAAATAAGTTCTGGAGGAAACAATGAAAAAAGCAATCTATATTTTTCTTATATTAAGTTTGTTCTTTAGCACTTCCTATGCTTATGCTACTACAGAAGAGGTAGTTAATGAAGTTATTCAACCAGTAGTCCAAGAAGAACAAATACAAACAATTACAACAAAAGCTAAAGTAATAGAAACGAAACGAATTTATGACGAAAAAGTAGAAAATATTATTGATAAAGTTCAAGAAGTTAGTGTAGAAATTATAGAAGGGGACTATAAAGGCCAACAATTTAATGCTACATATATTTTATCATATGATATTGATAATAAAATTATGGCTTATGAACTAGATAAAGGAAACAAAGTATTTACTCAATTAACAGTTTCAAATGGAGAAGTGCAAGAAGTAATAGTACAAGATGTTGTAAGACAAGACTATATTATATGGATGATTTGCCTATTTTTTATTTCTGTTTTAGTTATTGGAAAAAAACAAGGATTAAAAGCAATATTAGGATTAATATTTACTATTTTAGCTGTTTATTTTATTATGGTAACTAGTATTTATAAAGGATATAGTCCAATTATTATGTCAATAGTAACATCTGCATTAATTATTGCCGTTACTTTTATAATTATTTCGGGATTTAATAAAAAATCATTTACAGCAATACTTGGAACAACAGGAGGTGTAATGCTATCTGGACTAATTGCTTTTATATTTCGGAATGGTAGCAAAATTATCAGGAGGACAAGAAGAGGCAATAATGCTTAGCATGAATTCTGAAAATATTATATTTAATTTTAGGGAATTATTGTTTGCAGGAATTGTTGTTGCTTCTTTAGGTGCATGTATGGATGTTGGAATGAGTATAGCATCTTCTTTAGATGAATTAAAACAAAAGAATCCTAATATGACAGGAAAAGAATTACTTAAAAGTGGAATGAATATTGGACGGAGATGTTATTGGAACAATGACAAATACCCTTATTCTTGCATATGTAGGAGGAGCTTTAAACTTAATTTTATTATTTATGGCATGTGATATGTCTATTGTAGATATTATTAATAAAGAGACAATAGCATCAGACCTAATTTCTGCTATTTCTGGAAGTATGGGTGTTATTTATACAATTCCAATTACTGCAGGAGTGTATGCACTTTTTAGCAAAAATAAAACTGCATATAAAACTAAACCAGATACACTAATAGATGGACAACGTAGCCTTAAACTATAATAATAAAACTTATGAGTACGATTTATTTTAAATTAATTTAAAAATAATAAAATTACTTATTAAAGAACATTTTCATTGCAAATTACTAATGAAAGTGCTCTTTTATATATATATAAAAAAGAACTGCTATATTTTAAATAGCAGTTCCCAAAAACAAAAGGGGATGTTTTATTAAATCAATTATCAATTGATTATGAATAATATTATATTTTTCTAATATGTTTTTTGTGTGAAATAAATGTAAAACAATTATGGTTGTTCAGTTAGTTCTAAAGTTATTGTTTTTTCTTCGCCATCTCTATTTATTTTTAATGTCATTTCATCACCAATTTTATGTGTATTTTTAATTTCTGTAAGTTCATCCATTGTTTTTACTTGTTTTCCATCTGCCTCTATAATAATGTCTCCAATTTTTAGACCAGCTTTTTGTGCTGCAGAAAAGTCTTCAACACTACGAACATAAATGCCTATAGGATAATTATATTGTTTTGACTTTTCTTCATCAATATCAATACCTGAAATACCAATATAAGGCCTTTTTACTTTATTATATTGTATTAATTGATCTGCAATATCTTTTGTATCATTAATTGGAATTGCAAAACCAATACCTTCAATACCAGTACCAGATAATTTTAATGTATTAATACCAATTACCTCACCATTACTATTAACTAATGCACCACCACTATTTCCAGAATTGATTGCAGCATCTGTTTGAATAAGAGTATATTTTTTGCCATCACTATCTGTAACTTCTCTTTCTACCGCACTTACAATTCCAGAGGTAATACTATTTTGCATTCCTAGTGGGTTTCCGAGCTGCCATAACAAATTCACCAACACGAACGCTATCAGAATCGCCAAGAGTTGCAGGAGTTAAACCGCTTTTTTCAATTTTTATAACTGCTAAATCTGTTTCTGAGTCTGTTCCTACAATTTTAGCTTCGTATTCTGTGGAATCGTTATATAAGTAAACAACTACTCTAGTTGCTTCAGATAATTGATAAAAAGAAGATGATGATTCTGAATTTATAATATGATTATTAGTTAATATATATCCATCTTCACTAATAATTACACCAGAACCTTCAGCAGACGCTGTAGATGGTCTTGAAAAAATACTGTTTACAGTATATTCTACTTTAATTCCAACAACAGATGGTTGAATTTTTTCGGCAACACTAACACCGGTATCTGAATAATTAGACAAAGAAACTAAATTATTATTTTTTGTAGATTCATTTGCCAAATTATTAGCAGAAACACTAGTTGCAGTCTTACTATTTCCTAATAAGTGTTCTTTAATTGAAGGAACACAAAAACAAGTTCCTACTACTAAAGTTGCACCAAGTACGCCACTTAGAAATGGCAAAAGAAAATGTTTCCCAAAACTTGCTTTTTCCTTTTCTCCTGCAACATAAGTGGTTACCTTTTTATAAGAACTTTCATTGTTATTTTCTTCCATAATGTATACCTCCTAAATTTATATAATATTATAATAAACAAACTACAATTATAATACAATAGTTTTGTGAAAAAAATGTGAAAAGATAGTAACAATTTTAATTATGTAATTTTAAAAAATATTATAGTTAGTAATATAAAACTTGAAAAGCAATTATATTAATAGTATAATTTTAAAAAAAGAGGTGATTTTTTTGAAAGCAGTTAAATCAATTATTAAAGTTATTGTTATTATTGCCATATTAACAGGAATTATTATATGGGGAGCACAAATGATTATAAATGAGGCAAAAAAGAAAGAACTAGAAACAATTAATACAAATATGCTATTAGTTCAAGCAAAGGCAAAAGTTGTTTTTGAAACTTACCATGTAGATAATGCCAACGGACTAAAAGGAACAAAAATTGAAGACAAAGCAGAATTAGAGAGATTTGGCATTACAGATGATGGCAATTATTTTGTATGGGATAGGAAAATTTTAGATGAGGTTGGCTTAACAGAAATTAAGTTAGAAGAAAGCAACTATTACATTGTAAACTATGATTCAGAAGAAGTATTAACTTCTAAAGGTTATAAAGCAAAAGATGGACACACATATTTTAAACTAACAGATATTAAGAGATTGTTAAATCAATTTTAAAATTAAAGGAGCACAACTAATGAAAGAAAAAGAGGAAGAAAGATTACTAAAATTAAAAGAAATAGAAGAAAAATTACATGAAAAAGGAGTTAAATATATTGCTGGAATTGATGAGGCAGGACGTGGACCATTAGCACGGACCTGTTGTAGTTGGCTGTGTAATATTACCCAAAGAGTCATTAATAGAAGGTGTTAATGACTCTAAAAAAATATCTGAAAGCAAAAGAAACAAATTATACGAAACAATTACAAAAGAGGCAATAAATTGGAGTGTGGGAATTATTGACCAAAATGAAATTGACGAAATAAACATATTAAATGCAACAAAAAAAGCACTTACTTTGGCAATAAAAAACCTAGAAATAAAGCCACAGCATATTTTAGTTGATGCACTACAAAAAATTGATACATATGGAATACCATATACTTCTATTATAAAAGGAGATTCATTAAGTTATTCTATTTCAGCAGCCTCTATTATTGCTAAGGTTACAAGAGATAAAATTATGCTTGAATGGGATAAGGTATACCCACAATATGGATTTGCCAAACATAAAGGATATGGAACAGCAAGCCATATTCAAGCAATAGAAAAATATGGTATTTGCCCATTACATAGAAAAAGTTTTGTAAAAAAGTTTATTTAAAAAAGTTAATAACTTTTAAATAAGTTGGAGGAAGTAAACTATGAATATTATTCAGATTATTGAAAAAAAACAATTAGGACAAGAACTATCTAAAGAAGAAATAGATTTTTTTATAAAAAATTATACCAAGCAAATAATTCCAGACTACCAAGCCTCAGCATTAATTATGGCAATGTATTTAAAAGGTCTCTCTAATGAAGAAACAACAAATTTAACATTAAGCATGGCAAATTCAGGAGAAATACTAGATTTATCTTATGCCTTTGGAAATATAGTGGACAAACATAGTACAGGAGGAGTGGGAGATAAAGTTAGTATTATTTTAATGCCAATTATAGCAAGTCTACGGGATTCCTGTTGCTAAAATGTCTGGAAGAGGACTTGGCTTTACAGGTGGCACTGTAGATAAACTAGAATCTATTCCAGGATATCGTACAAATATTTCTGTTGACGAATTTATTAAATATGTGCAAAAAAGTGGAATTAGCTTAATTGGTCAAACTTTGAATTTGGCTCCAGCAGATAAAAAAATTTATGCGCTTCGAGATGCAATTAATTGCGTAGATAACAAGAATTTAATTGCTTCTAGTATTATGAGCAAAAAAATTGCAAGTGGAGCAAGCAAATTAGTTTTAGATGTAACAGTTGGAAGCGGAGCATTTATGCAAAATAAAAAAGAAGCACAAGAATTAGCACAAATAATGAAAAAAATTGGAGAATTGGCAAATAAAGAAACGGTTTGTGTTCTTACTTCTATGGAAGAACCTTTGGGAAAATTTATTGGAAATAATCTAGAAATTATAGAAGCAGTAAAGGCTTTAAATGGTAAAATGCAAAAAGATGTACAAGAGGTTATAACAACTATTGGAGCATATATGATAAAACTAGCAGGAAGAGGAGAGAACATAGAAGAAAATAAACAAAAAATATTAGAACAAATAAAAAATAAAAATGCTTATAATAAATTTATAGAACTTGTTAATAATCAGGGTGGGGACATTGAATATATAAAAGATACAAATAAGTTTAATAATGCAAAATACATTATTGAAGTAGTTTCGACACAAAATGGTTTTATAAAAAAAGCTGATGCTAGAAAAATAGGACAACTTTCTGTAAAACTAGGAGCAGGTAGAATGAAAAAGGAAGATAAAATAGATTATTCTGCCGGAATATTGTTAAATAAAAAGATAGGAGATTTTGTAGAAGAAGGAGAAGCTTTAGCTTTTATTCACACAAATAAGCAAGAAATAATTGAAGAAGCAAAAAATGATCTAATTCTAGCATACGAAATAACAAAAGAAAAAGTAGAAAAACCAACAACAATTATTGAAGTCATATAAAAGCCAGAGGCAGTAAAATACTGTCTCTGGCTTTTAAAAAATAAGAAATACTTATTCTACTCGCCTTTCACTTCTTCCTTCGTTTTTACACATTTTTTCATATTCTTTTAATTTCATTTTATATTCTAAACATTGAGTCATATAACGATAATACATATAAGCTTGTTCATATTGCATTATAGGATTAAACATAGGATTATTATACATTTCTTCCATATTTTCATATCCAACTCCATATGGGGAATATGGTGGAAAATCAGAGTTCTTATCCATTTTTTCACACTCCTTTATTTAAGTATATTTATTAAATATTGTTATATGAATATTTTATAATTTTTTTGAAATAATAAATCTTACAAAATAAAAAATAAATTAATATGTTACCAAAATTTTCTTGTGTATTTTAAAGAACAATGATATAATTTAATTCATAATACTAAAGGAGGAAAATAGTAATGAACAATTTATTTAATGAGAAAAAAAGTGGCTGGGAAGACTTATCAGAAGAACAAAAAGAAACAATATTTACATTTGCTGAGGAGTATATGTACTTTTTAAACCATTCTAAAACAGAGAGAGAAACAGTAATTTCTGTAAAAGATATATTAGATAAAAACGGATTTAGTAATATTTGCAATAAAGAAAAGTTAGAAACAGGAGATAAAGTTTATTACATTAATAGAGATAAAAGTATTTATGCTGCAATAATAGGAATGGAAAAATTAGAACAAGGACTAAATATTATAGGTTCACATATTGATTCTCCAAGGCTAGATTTAAAACCAAACCCTTTATATGAAGACACAGGATTTGCTTATTTTAAAACACATTATTATGGTGGTATAAAAAAATATCAATGGACAGCTATTCCACTTAGTATACATGGAATAATTGTAAAAACTGATGGACAAAAAGTAACAATCAACATAGGAGAAGACGAAAATGACCCTATATTTACAATTACAGATTTACTTCCACACTTAGCACAAGAACAAATGGAGAAAAAACTGAAAGACCGGAATCTCTGGCGAAGATTTAAATGTACTATTAGGAAGCATTCCAACAGCTGATAAAGATACAAAAGAAAAAATAAAGGGAAATATTTTAATGATCTTGAACCAAAAATATGGAATTACAGAAGCCGACTTTTTAAGTTCTGAACTAGAAATCGTTCCAGGCTTTAAAGCAAGAAGTTTAGGCTTTGACAAAAGCATGGTAGCAGGTTATGGACAAGACGATAGAGTTTGTGCATATACTTCTTTAAGAGCATTATTAAATATAGAAAAACCACAAAAAACTGCGGTTTGTATTTTATCTGATAAAGAAGAAATTGGAAGCATGGGCAATACAGGAATGGAATCTCAAACTTTTGATTATTTTATTTCCGAACTTTTAAATAAAACAGGAGAAAATAGGCCAAATCTTTTAGAAAAAGTATTTTGCAACTCTAAAATGTTATCTGCAGATGTTGATGCAGGATTAGACCCAATATATGCTTCTGTATCAGAAAAAAATAATGCAGCATTTTTAGGAAGAGGAATTGGACTAAATAAATATACTGGCTCAAGAGGGAAAGCAGGTGCTTCTGATGCAAATGCAGAATATGTAGCAGAAGTTAGAAAAATTTTTGAAGACAATAAAGTTGCATACCAAATTTCAGAATTAGGAAGAGTAGATGTTGGTGGAGGAGGCACAATTGCATATATTTTAGCTAACAAAGGGGTAGAGGTAATAGACTGTGGAGTTCCAGTATTATCAATGCATGCACCATATGAAGTAACTAGTAAATTTGATATTTATACAGCTTATAGAGGATATGAAGCATTTTGGAAATAGAATTTAAATGAGGTAAAAAATGAAAAAATATTTTGTAATTATAACTCTTATAATTGTATTATTAATAACTCTAACAGGATGTACTACTAATAATATTGTAAAAAAAGACGAGTTCAGTATAGTCTCGTCTTTTTATCCTGTATATACTATTTTAGAAAATATTACTCAAGGAGCACAAAATGTAAAAGTAGAAAATATGACTTCAACAAATATTGGTTGCTTACATGACTATACCCTAACAACTACTGACTTAAAAAAACTAGAACAAGCAGACATTTTTATTGCAAGTGGGGTAGAAAACTTTATAGATAGCATTAATAATACATACCCTGATTTAAAAATTATTAATTCTACTACAGATGCTCCAAATATTATTTCAGATGAACAAGGAATTAATAACCATATGTGGCTAGATATTTCTAACTATATTTGGCAAGTAAAAGTAATTACAAAAAATTTAATAGAATGTAATCCAGAAAATAAAACTACCTATGAAGAAAATAGTAATTCTTATATTCAGGAATTAGAAGAATTAAAAACTTGGGCAAAAGAAGAATTTACTACAACAAAAAAATGTATTAATTTTGATGAGGCTCTGGATTACTTAAAATATGATATGAACTTAGAGATTTATACAATAAAAACAGATCATGAACAAAGTGGACTATCTGCAGAAACAATTAGTAGTATTATTGAATATATTAAACAAAATAATATTAAAAATATTATTACTAGTAAAGATTCTAATAATACTAATGCGGAAATAATTGCAGCAGAAACTGGGGCAAAAATATATAAATTAGATACAGCAATTACAGGTAATAACGAAGACCCTGAAGCCTACTTATCAGCCATGGAATATAATATAGAGCAAATTAAAACAATGGAGGATTAAATGAAAAATATAGAATGTGGTTTTCACTGCATTAAAGCAAATAACATTGGTGTAAAAATTGGAAAAGAAGAGATTATTAAAAATGTAAACTTACATATACATTGCAAAGAATTAACAGTTATTATTGGCAAAAATGGAGCAGGAAAAACTACTTTGTTAAAAGCAATTTTGGGAGAAATTAAGCATACAGGGAAAATTATTTTTACAGACACTAAAAATAACTTGGTAAAAAAATTAAGAATTGGCTATGTACCACAAAGTATTAACATAGAAAAACATATACCAACAACAGTATACGATATGTTTGCATCTTTAGTTAGTAATGTTCCGGTTTGGCTAAAAAAAGATAAAAAAATTTATAAAAAGATAAAGGAAAAATTGCAAATATTTCAAGTAGCAAATTTAATAGACAAAAGTGTAGGGGAACTATCTGGAGGGGAATTACAAAGAGTACTACTTGCTATTGCGATATATAATGAACCAAATTTACTTATTTTAGATGAACCTGTTTCTGGAATAGATAAAAATGGAATTACAGCATTTTTTAATTTAATAAATGAATTAAAACAACAGTTAGATATATCTATAATATTAGTTTCACATGATTTTGACTTAGTAAAAAAATATGCAGATAGAGTAATTTTATTAGATAAAACTGTATTAAAAGAAGGTAGTGCAGATAAAGTATTTTCAAGCAAAGAATATAAGGAGATATTTGAATAATGCAAGAACTAGTTTATAATATATTAAATTTATTACCATTTGAATTTTTACAATATACATTCATGAAAAATGCTATAATAGCAATACTTTTGGTAACTCCTATTTTTGCAATATTGGGAACAATGATTGTAAACCAAAAAATGGCTTTTTTTTCAGATAGCTTAGGGCATTCAGCTATTTGTGGAATTGCAATAGGAACTATATTTGGAATTACCAACACAGATTTATCAATGATTTTATTTGCTAGTGTATTTGCAATTTTACTAAATTATGTAAAATATAAAGTGTATTATGGGGCAGATACAATAATTAGCGTATTTTCATCATTGGCAATTGCAATAGGACTTGCAATTTTAAATACTACAGGTAGTTTTAACCAATACTCTAATATATTAGTTGGAGATATTTTAAGCATTAATTGGACAGAAATATGCTATTTGTTTTTTACTTTTATTGCAATTTTTATATTTTGGTATTATACTTTTAATAAGTTACATAGTATAAGCATTAATAAAAGCTTAGCAACTAGCAAGGGAATAAAAGTAAAATTAATTGATAATATATTTGTTGTCCTAATTGCTATTATTGTTATGATTTCAATTAGATGGATTGGTATTCTATTAATTAATTCATTATTAATTTTACCTGCAGCATCTAGCAGAAACATTGCTAAAAATATGAGACAATATCACTTATTTGCAGTATTAATATCTGTATTCTCAGGAATAACAGGATTAATAATGTCATATTATTACAATATTCCAACAGGACCAATGATTGTTATATTTTCTGGAGGTATTTATTTTATAACAGTATTAATAAAAGGAAAAATAAAAGGATAGGAGGAAAATGTATGCAAAATAAAAAATTACCAGAGGGTATGCAAGACCTTAGTCATATGATACAATATGCATCATATATGAAACAACTTAAAAAAATTAATAATGAACATAAAAGAAAGATAAATAGAATTGAGAGAAATAAAGAAAGAGAAAGAAAAAGGCTGTATAGAGATATAAGAAGATATAGAAGTACAGGTTCTTACACTATGGATGAAGAAACAAAAAGAAAAATAAAAGAGACGCTAAAAGTCATGCGGTATATTAGGTGTACTTCTTGGCGCTACCGCAACAATTGGATATGTAAGTAGTGACGAATTTCAAAAAGAAAAATATTCTGAAAACCAACAATTTAGAGAGAACTATAAAGTTAACAAAAAAGATATGCAAATTGGAGAAAACGTAAACTATGACTATGACTCAAATACAATAAAAACAAATTTACAAATAGATGATGAAGGAAGATAAAAAATAGACTAAAAAATACTAGAAATATTAAATTCCTAGTATTTTTTTTGCTCTTATAACATCTTCTTCTGTGGCATTTGCCACATCTTTTAATTTGTATTCTAAGTTTAGTTTTTCCCACTTATAAATTCCTAAATTATGGTAAGGTAGTAACTCTATTTTTTGAACAGTATTTAAAGAAGATATAAATTGCTTTAATAATAATAAATCCTCTTTATCATCTGTAATTCCAGGAATAATAACTTGCCTAATCCACATAGGAATATTATTATCACTTAAATATTTTGCAAAAGCTAATTCTTTTTCATTAGAAAAACCTACTAAATCGTGACACTTTTCTGGCTTAATGTGTTTAATGTCTAATAATACTAAATCTGTTAAGCTAAGCAATTTTTTTAAAGAGTCTGTTAAATCAAACATACCAGAAGTATCAATTGCAGTAGGAATATTTTCTTTTTTTAGTTTTTTAAACAATGTAATTAAAAAAGGAATTTGTAGTAAAGGCTCTCCTCCAGTAGCAGTAAAACCACCACCAGAAGGAAGCAAAAAGTTTTTATAACGGATTACTTTTTGGGCAATATCGTCAGCACTTACTACAGTTCCTTCATTACAATCCCAAGTATCTCGATTATGGCAATACTTACAACGCAAATGACAACCTTGGAAAAAAACAACAAAACGAAGCCCTGGTCCATCAACTGTACCAAGGGTTTCAATAGAATGTATTCTGGCATAATTTTTTCTATCTAATTGTTCCATAAATAATGTATCCTTTAATATATTTTAGTCAAGAGGTTATATTCTTTCTTGGATGGTTCTTTTTAACACATCTTCTTGTTGTTCTCTGGTTAATTTTGTAAAGTGAACAGCATATCCAGAAACTCTAATAGTAAGCTGTGGATAATTTTCTGGATGTTCCATAGCGTCTTCTAATAATTTTCTATCAAATACATTTACATTAATATGATGTCCTTCATTCATAAAGTAACCATCTAAAATATTAACTAAGTTAGAAACTCTTGAAGATTCTTCTTTACCAAGTGTTTTAGGTGTAATAGCAAAGGTATAAGAAATACCATCTTCTGCATATTCATAAGGTAATTTTGCAATAGAATTTAATACTGCTAAAGCACCATTTACATCTCTGCCATGTAATGGATTGGCACCAGGACCAAATGGCTCCCCTGCTTTTCTTCCATCTGGTGTTGAGCCTGTGTTTTTTCCATATACAACATTAGAAGTAATAGTTAAAACAGATAAAGTTTGCTTTGAACCTCTATAAGTATGATGCTTTTGTAATTTCTTTAAAAATACTTCTACTAATTTAGCTGCAATAGAATCTACTCTATCATCATCATTACCAAATTTAGGGAAGTCTCCCTCTGGAATATAATCTACAGCCAAACCTTGTTCATTTCTTATTACTTTTACTTTAGCATATTTTATAGCAGATAAAGAGTCAGCAACAACAGAAAGTCCTGCAATACCACATGCCATAGTTCTTAAAATTTCTCTATCATGAAGAGCCATTTCTAAGGCTTCATAAGAATATTTATCATGCATGTAATGAATAGCATTTAATGCTTTAATATATATTTTAGCAAGATAATCCATCATAACATCAAATTTCTTTATAACTTCATCATAATCTAAATATTCAGAAGTAATAGGCTCTAATTCTGGAGCAACTTGCTTTCCAGAAATTTCATCTTTTCCACCATTAATTGCATAAAGCAAAGCTTTAGCCAAATTTGCTCTTGCACCAAAAAATTGCATTTGCTTACCAATTTTCATTGCAGATACACAACAAGCAATACCATAATCATCGCCTAAAGTTGCTCTCATTAAATCATCATTTTCATATTGAATAGAAGAAGTTTCAATAGAAATTTTAGCTACATAATCTTTAAAGTTTTTAGGTAAATTTTTAGACCACAATACTGTTAAATTTGGTTCTGGAGCAGGACCTAAGTTAGTTAATGTGTGTAATACTCTATAAGAATTTTTTGTAACTAATGTTCTACCATCAATTCCCATACCACCAATGCTTTCAGTAACCCAAACAGGATCTCCACTAAATAAAGCATTATATTCTGGAGCTCTTAAAAATCTTACAATTCTTAATTTCATAACAAAATGATCCATTAATTCTTGAGCTTGTTGTTCTGTTAAAGTACCATTTGCAAAATCTCTTTCAATGTAAATGTCTAAGAAAGTAGAAGTTCTTCCTAAACTCATGGCAGCACCATTTTGGTCTTTAATAGCCCCTAGGTATGCAAAATATAGCCATTGAAAAGCTTCTTTTGCATTTTGCGCTGGAACAGAAATATCAAAACCATAACGTAATGCCATCTTTTTTAAATCCTCTAAAGCAATTATTTGATCATGAATTTCTTCACGTTCTCTAATAATATCTTCTGTAAATTCATCATAATTCAAAATATCTAATTCTTCTTTTTTCTCTGCAATTAAAGAATCTACTCCATATAAAGCAACACGTCTATAGTCACCAATAATTCTTCCACGACCATAACCATCTGGAAGACCAGTAATTAAATGAGAACTTCTAGCTGCTCTAACATCAGGAGTATAAACACTAAAAACACCATCATTATGAGTTCTTCTATATTTATTATAAATTTCATCTGTAACTGGATCTACTTTTAAACCATATGCAGCACAAGATTTTTCTACAATTTTAATACCGCCAGCAGGCATAATGGCTCTTTTTAAAGGCTTATCTGTTTGAAGACCAACAATTTCTTCTAAGTCTTTATCTATATAACCTGGTTCATAAGCATCTATAGAAGAAGGAGTTTTAGTATCTGCATCTAATACACCACCCTCTTGCCTTTCTAGCTTATATAGTTCTAAAATTTCATCCCATAGTTTTTTAGTTTTTTCAGTAGGAGTAGACAAAAATTTATCATCGCCTGTATATGGATGATAATTAGATTGTATAAAACTTCTTACATTAATTTCTTTTTGCCATTTTCCACCTTGAAAACCATCCCATTGTTTAAAATTCATATTATTTCCTCCTAAAATAAGAATTGTTTTTGTTATGTGGTGCTAAAAAACGCACTACAAATTATCATAACATAAAATTTATTACATTTCAATTAGTATTAGCAAAAAAATACAAAAAATACAAAAATTTGTTATAATTCAGAAAAAATTATATAAAGTATTAAAGAAATATAAAATGTGTACTTGACAAAGGAAAAAAACAATGAATATAATAAAAAAAAGAAAAAACAAGGGAAGAAACATGAGAACTGAAAACCAATAAAGAGATTGTATAATATGGTGTGTGAAATATAAAAAGTAGCACACCATATTATTGTGTGCCAAGGAGGTACTTTTTTATTACAAGCCCAAGAAACAACAAACAAATAAAAAGTTAAAAAATGACTTGACTTTTTTAGTAACTATGTAATAAAATAAAACAAAAGTTTGTAAAAGGAGATAAAATATGTTTGCATATATTAAAGGAATCTTAGAGATAAAAGCGAATAATTATGTTGTAATTGATGTATCTGGAATTGGATATAAAATTTTCATGTCAGCTTCTAACATTGACAAAATAGGAGAAACAGGAGATAAAGTAAAAGTTTTTACACATTATTATGTAAGAGAAGATATTGTTAATTTATATGGTTTTTTAACTGATGAAGAACTTAGAATGTTTGAATTACTAATTAATGTAAGTGGAATTGGTGCAAAATCTGCTATTACTATGTTGTCAGAAATAACTCCAACTGATTTTGCTTTATCTGTTATTTCAAATGATGTTACAAAATTAACAAAAATTCAAGGAATTGGTGCAAAAACAGCACAAAGAATAATTTTAGAATTAAAAGATAAACTAAAAACAGAACAATCAATTAGTAAGCAAGACACTAAAATTCAAGAAAAAATTTCAGAAGAGACAAATTATGAAGAAGCAATATCTGCATTACAAATACTTGGCTATAACAAAAGAGAAATTGAAAAAGCACTTGAAAAACTAGAATTGCAAGGACTATCTATAGAAGACATTATTAGAAAAGCTTTAAACATTTTAGGAAAATAAGGAGAAAACCTATGAACCTTAATCAACCATTGGCCTATAGAGTAAGACCAAAAACATTAGAAGAGTTTGTTGGACAAGAACATGTTTTGGGAAAAGATAAAATATTATATAGAACTATCCAAGCAGATAGACTATCTAGCATTATTTTATGGGGTCCACCAGGATGTGGAAAAACATCCTTAGCAAAAGTAATTAGCGAAACGACCAAATATAAATTTACAAAATTGAATGCAGTAACTTCAGGTGTTGGTGACATAAAAAATGCAATTGACGAGGCTAAAAACTTTATGCTAAATCCTACAGGTAAATGTATTTTGTTTATTGATGAAATCCATAGATTCAATAAATTACAGCAAGATGCATTGTTACCTTTTGTAGAAGATGGAACAGTTATTTTAATTGGAGCAACAACAGAAAATCCATATTTTGAAGTAAACAAAGCTTTAATTTCTAGATCTATGGTTATTAAACTAAATCCTTTAGAAGCGAAAGATATTTTTAAAATTTTAAAACAAGCCCTAAAAAAACCAGAAGGTTTAGGAACGTTTAATATAAACATAGAAGATTCTACTTTAGAAAAAATTGCAGAGCTCTCTGGAGGAGATGTTAGAACAGCATTAAACGGATTAGAAGTCGCAGTTTTGACAACTAATATGGATAAAAATGGAATAATTCATATAACAGATGAAATTGCAGCTCAGAGTATTAATAAGAAAAAAGCAATGTTTGATAAATCTGGAGATTCCCATTATGATAACATTAGTGCATTTATTAAATCAATGAGAGGTAGTGACCCAGATGCTACAATTTTTTATTTAGCAAGAGCATTAAATGCAGGAGAAGACCTCGTATTTTTGGCAAGAAGAATTGTAATTGCAGCTTCAGAAGATGTTGGAATGGCAAACTCACAAGCATTAGTTATAGCAACAAGTGCATTACAAGCAGTTCATGCAGTAGGAATGCCAGAAGCTAGAATTATTTTAGCACATGCAGCTGTATATGTTGCAGAATCTAAAAAATCAAATGCAACTTATTTAGCAATAAATAAAGCATTAGAAGATGTTGCAACAAAAGATACTGGAGAAATACCAATGCATATTAGAAATGCTCCTGTAGATGGAATGAAAAATTTAGGTTATGGTGTTGGATATTTATATCCTCATGACTATCCAAACCATTTAGTACAACAACAATACTTGCCAGATAAAATGCTTGGAACAAAATATTATATAAAAGATGAAAATATACCAACATAAAAACATAGTGTAGGCTAATTTAAACTAAAAAACAAAATCTACATTGTTAAATGTAGGTTTTATTTCTTCTTATTATTATCATCTGGAATAAATTCTAATAATTCCGAAATTTCACAATTAAAGGCTTTACATATATTATCTAAATGTTTAATGTCAATTCTTTTTACTTCTTCATAGTACATCTTAGAGATTGTTGCAGGACGAATACCTGTTATAGTTGATAATGTTTTTTGGTTCATTTTATTTTTACCGAGTAAATCTGATAGTTTAATTTTAATCATAAATTTTACACCTTCTAAAAAAATTAAAAAAAAGTCTATTTTTGTTGTATTTTATCATTTTATGTATTAGAATTGTACACAAAAGTATTAATATAACGTTAAGCGTAATAAAAAGTTGCCCACGGGTAAAAGGAGACAAAACAATGGAACAGTTAAAATATATTTTAGACAAGAGAAAAAGAGAAGATAAAAAATATTTATTTGAATTACAAAAGCTTATGGACACGGTAAGCAATGTTAAAGATGAAGAACTTAAAGAAAGAATAATATATCAAATAACAAAATGCAATAATAGATTATATGAATTAATAGAAGAAATAATTAGAAGCTAATAAGAATATTTTTAAAGCAAATGCAAACAATAAATAATAAAACCGTAATTTGGGTGGTATATGATAAAAAAAATATTTATTGGAATATTTGCTGGATTTATAAGTGGACTTTTTGCTTCAGGAGGAGGAATGATTGTTGTTCCAGCTCTAGTCTATTTATTAAATTTTAATGAAAAAAAAGCGAGAGCAACTTCTGTATTTGCTATTTTACCTATGGTTATTGCCAGTGGTTTTTTTTATATGCAAAATAATTTTATTGATTGGCACATAGGAATAAAATGTGCAATAGGTGGGATAATAGGTGGATATATAGGTTCAATATTATTAAAAAAATTATCTAATAATATATTAAAAATTTTATTTACAATTTTTTTGTTATATATGTCAATAAGAATGATTTTCTCATAAAATTTTAGTTGGAGGATAAATGATTGAACTATTAGCAGGTATAATTTCACGGAATTGTTAGTGGAATGGGAATGGGCGGAGGAACCATTTTAATTTTAATTCTTTCTTTTTTTATAGGAATGGAACAACATATTGCACAAGCAACTAATATTGTTTTTTTTATACCTACATCTATTATAGCAATTATTGTTAATTTAAAACAAAAATTGGTTGATGTAAAAACTGGCACTATTTTAATTATAACAGGAATAGTAGGGGCAATAATAGGAGCAATACTTGCTAAAAATATTGATGCACAAAGCCTAAAAAAATATTTTGGAATTTTTTTGGGTATAATTGCATTATTCGAAACTTATACAATTATAAAGCAGTATATTTTAAAAAGAAAAAAGACATAATATTAATATAATGTATTAAAAGATAATGTAAAGTACTCTATAAAAAGCATTATCACTAAAAAAGTTTAAAATAGGAGGAAAATAAATGAAGTTTGTAAAAGGTATGATTGTTGGTGGAATTATTGCTGCCGGAACTGCTATGCTATGTGCAGATGGTATGTGCTCAAGCAAGAAAAAAATGATAAAAAAAGGTAAACAATTTGTTAAAAAATTAGGTATGATTTAAAGTAAGGGCGTAATTATACGCCCTTGCTTTTAATTCTTACAAGGCTTTTTACATTCATCATGACATTCGTTATAACATTCATCATTTTTATAACATTTATCATAATCGCATTGATCCATATCAATACCTTTTAAGCATTTGCCTTCATGATTACAAGTTGCACAAATTTTATAGTGTTTTACTTTATTTGCCCAAATTTGTACTTCATAGAATTTGTCTGGACAAAGTGGTCCAAAAACAAATTCTCCTTCTTTATCTGTAAAAGTATGAGAAACTGGTTTCCTTTCATCTTTACATACTTCAATTAATTTAACAACAGCTTCTTTTACAGGTTCTCCATAGCAGTCCTTAACTAAACCATAAATAACATTTCTGCTATCTTCTGGTAAATTAACTTCAATGTCAAATTGTTTTCCCTTTTCTATTAATCCATCTACATTAACAACTGGGCAAATTTTTTTATCAATATCCATATAATCATTTCCTTTCATATTGGATTAATATTATATTATGACAAAAAGTGACATAATGTTACATTAATTTGTACACTTGCCAAAAAGGGTAGAAAAGGTATAAATATAAAATATAAAAAACGAAGGAGAAAAACATTGAAAACCGGAGAACGTTGGGAGAGTAACACACACGTAAAATATAACAAAATAGGATAAGATAGGTAAAACGTCTATGTTTTTGTAGTATGCAAAAACATAGGTGTTTTTTGCAAGTTTAATATAAAAACATGTAAAAAAAATAAATATTTACAAAAAACAATAATATAGGATATATATAC
>USIO01000019.1 GCA_900554815.1 uncultured Clostridium sp. | reverse complement strand
AAAACAACCTACAAACCTTATAGTTCGTAAGTTGTTATAATTTGGAGCGGGTAGTGGGAATCGAACCCACGTAATCAGCTTGGAAGGCTGGAATTCTACCATTGAACTACACCCGCAATTCTTAGTACTTTTATAGTATAATTTATTTTTTTATAATTGTCAATACATTTTTTATTTTTTATTGATTTTTTTACAAAAACTATAAACTACTAATATATGCTAGCATGTAGCCAAAAGTCTCTTGCTATTAAACAACTTATTATCCAAATAGTCCTCGTTTCTTTACTGGTGGCTGTTCATTCATTGTTTTTGCTAGTTCCACTAAAAGACTTCTTTGTTCTGGTGTTAGCCTCTTTGGGGTTTGAACAACAACTGTAAATATTAGGTCTCCTCTCCAGCTCCCATTTAAATTTTTAAATCCTTTATTTCTTAATGTAAATTTTGTACCTGTTTGAGTTCCTTCTGGAATTTTATATTTTTCTTTTCCACCATCTACTAATGGTATTTCTATTTCTGCTCCTAGAGTTGCTTGAGTAAATGTAATTGGAATGTCACAAAGAACATGATCTCCCTTTCTTGTATAAATACTATGTTTTTTAATATGTACTACTACATATAAGTCGCCATGTCCACCGCCATTGTTTCCAGCTTCTCCTTGCTCTCTTAATACAACTGTCTGTCCTTCCGCAATTCCTTCTGGGATTTTTACTTTTATTTTTACATTTTTTCTTATTTTGCCTTTTCCTCTACATTCTACACATGGCTCTTTAATTATTTTACCTCGTCCTCCGCAATTACTACAGGTTCTTTTCGTTTGCATTGTTCCAAGCATTGTAGATACTGTTTGTGTTACTTGCCCTGTTCCGTGGCATACAGAACATGTTTCTGGCTTTGTTCCTGGCTTGCTACCGCTACCATGGCATACACTACATTCGTCATTTCTTGAAATAGAAATTTCTTTTTCAGTACCTAAATAAGATTCTTCAAAAGTTATTTCAATATTTGTTTGTAAATTAGCTCCTTGCTTTGGTGCATTTGGATTTCTGGTATTTCTTGCTCCTCCCCCAAAAAAAGATGAGAATATGTCTCCAAATCCTCCTAAATCTCCAAAGTCAAAACCATCAAATCCACTACTATATGAATAGTATCCCCCTTGTGCTCCTGTTCCACCACCAAATCCACTTGGTCCATTAAATCCAAATTGATCATACATTTGCCTTTTTTGCTTATCAGATAATACCTCATATGCTTCTGTCACTTCTTTAAATTTAGCCTCTGCTTCTTTTTTATTATCTGGGTTGGCATCTGGATGGTATTTTTTAGCTAATTTACGGTAAGCCTTTTTTAATTCTTCATCACTTGCATTTTTATCCACACCTAGTACTTCATAATAGTCTCTTTTATTCTCTGCCATTTTTTCCTCCTAATTAATAAAGGGATAGCTTATTTAAAAAACATTTCTATAACATTAGATTAGGCGCAATTCGGCTATAGTGATTTGCGCCTAATTTTTATAAATTATTGATTATTATTGTTATCATTTTCTTCTTCCACTTTATATTCTGTATCATACACATTTCCATTATTAGTGTTTTGCGCATTTTGTGAGTTTTCAGTTGTTTCTGTTTGGTTTGCCTGTGTTTGTGCTTGCTGACTATATATTTTTTGGGAAATCTCATAAAATACTGTTGTTAATTTTTCTGAAGCTTGTTTAATTGCTTCTGTATCGCTTCCTTCAAGAGCTTTTTTAGTAGCTTCAATTTCTGTTTCTACTTTTGCTTTTTCTTCTCCACTTAGCTTATCTCCTAAGTCATCAATAGTTTTTTGGCTATTATAAACTAAGCTTTCCGCATTATTTCTAATTTCAATTTCTTCCTTTTTCTTTTTATCTTCGTTGGCATGCGCTTCTGCATCTTTTATAGCCTTTTCAATGTCTTCATTTGATAAATTAGAAGAAGCTGTAATAGATACTTGTTGAGAATTGCCTGTTGCCATATCTTTTGCAGATACATGTACAATACCATTAGCATCTATATCAAATGTTACTTCAATTTGAGGAACTCCCCTAGGTGCTGGTGGAATGCCAGTTAATTGGAATCTTCCTAATGTTTTATTATATGCTGCCATCTCACGTTCTCCTTGTAGTACATGAACTTCAACACTTGTTTGTCCATCTGCTGCTGTTGAAAAAATTTGAGATTTCTTTGTTGGAATTGTTGTATTTCTTTCGATTAATTTAGTAAATACTCCACCATATGTTTCTATTCCTAAAGATAATGGTGTTACGTCTAGTAGTACTAAGTCTTTTACATCTCCAGATAATACTCCACCTTGAATAGCTGCTCCAATAGCAACACATTCGTCTGGGTTTATTCCTTTATCTGGTTCTTTTCCTGTTAATCTTTTTACCATTTCTTGAACTGCTGGTACTCTTGTTGAGCCACCAACTAGTAAAACTTTGTGTAATTTATCTGTTGTAATTCCGGCATCTTTTAAAGCCTGATTAACAGGTCCAGCTGTTGCTTCTACTAAATCATGTATTAGTTCTTCAAATTTTGCCCTTGTTAATGTAATGTCTAAATGTTTTGGTCCTGAAGCATCTGCTGTAATAAATGGTAAATTAATATTAGTTTGTTGAACTCCTGATAATTCTATTTTTGCTTTTTCTGCAGCTTCTTTTAGTCTTTGCATAGCCATTTTATCTGTAGATAAATCAATTCCATTTGTTTTTTTAAATTCTGCTACTAAATAGTCAATAATTTTTTGGTCAAAATCATCTCCTCCAAGTCTTGTATTACCATTAGTAGATAGTACTTCAAATACGCCATCTCCAATATCTAATATTGAGACATCAAATGTTCCACCTCCAAGGTCATAAATTAATATTTTTTGGTCTTGGTCTTCTTTGTCCATCCCGTAGGCTAGCGCTGCTGCTGTTGGTTCATTAATTATTCTTAAAACTTCTAGTCCGGCAATTTTTCCAGCATCTTTTGTGGCTTGCCTTTGACTATCACTAAAATATGCTGGTACTGTAATAACTGCTTGCGTAACTTTTTGTCCTAAATAATTTTCAGCATCTGCCTTTAATTTTTGTAAAATCATAGCAGAAATTTCTGGTGGAGTAAATTCATCACCTTCAATTTTTACTTTTTTGTTTGTTCCCATTTCTCTTTTGATAGATATAACTGTATGATCTGGGTTAGTAACAGCTTGGCGTTTTGCAATTTGTCCTACTAACCTTTCTCCATTTTTTGAAAATGCAACTATAGATGGAGTTGTTCTATTTCCTTCTGCATTTGGTATAACAACAGGTTCTCCTCCCTCCATAACTGCAACACATGAATTTGTTGTACCTAAGTCAATACCTATAATTTTTGACATAATATTTTCCTCCTTGATTTTTATTATTTATTATTTTTAAAATTAATGCCATATTTAATTAGCTACTACAACCATAGCATGTCTAATAACTCTATTTCCAATTTTGTATCCCTTTCTATATTCTTCTTTTATTTCTTTTTCTCCTAAGTTTTCATCTACTACAGAACTAACAGCCTCATGCATTTCAGGGTCAAATGTTGTTCCTATAGTTTCTATTTCTTGTACTCCATTAGCTTTTAATACTTCTTTAAATTGCTTTAGTACTAATTCTATTCCCTGTTTATATCCTTCATCGTTTGTTTCAGCTGTTGCTGCTTTTTCAAGGTTATCTAATACTGGTAATAAATTTTTTATAATGTCTGAAATAAGAGTATTGTATAAATGTTCTCTTTCCTTTGTACTTCTTTTTTTGAAATTGTCAAACTCTGCCATTAATCTTTTTAGTCTATCTTCTTTCTCATCTAATTGTTTTTTTAGTTCAATTATCTCTTCTGACTTTTGATTTAATTTTTCATTTTTGTCTTGTTGTTCATTTAGGTTTTCTTCCATTATTTTTCTTCCTTTCCCAAAACATTCCTTCTTCTGGCTTTTCATTTAGCTTTTTATTAATATATTTCATTACAGAAATTACTTTTGAATAGTCCATTCTTGTTGGTCCAATAATTCCAATAACACCTAATTCTTTTCCAGCAATATAATGTTTAAATGTAACAATACTAAAGTCTTTTAATTCTATATTATTGTTTTCTTCCCCAATATATACATTAATATCCTTTGCCATGCCATTGTTTAATATATCTACTACTAGTTCTTTTGTATCTAATACATTTAAAAAATTTCTTGCTATTTCAATTTTTTTGAATTCCGGGAAATCAAATATTTTATTCGTTCCTTCTAAATATATATCATTTTTTTCTGATATTGCATTATTTATTTGTTCAATAATTGGTTTTATTACTTTTACTTCATTGTCCATTTCTTCTTTAATGTACTTTTCAAAAGGCTGTTTAATATTATTTAAAGAAACTCCTCTTAGTTTATAGTTAAACATATGATTTAGGTTTTCTACTTGTGATTCATTAATGTCGGCATCAAATTTAATAATAGTCTCTTTAATTGCTCCTGCATCTGTTAATATTACTGCCATTAGAACTCTTGTTCCTAATAGAACAAACTTAATGTCTACAATATGGTGTAAATCTGCTTTTGAACTAACAGCAACACTTGTATAATGTGTAATTTCAGATAAAGTATTAGTTGCAATTTTAGTAAGTTCTTCAATTTCGTTTACTCTTGTTTGTAATTTGGATTTAATATAATTAATTTCTTCTATGCTAAGGTTGTCATCTTTTAATAATTCATCTACATAGAATCTATAGCCTTTAGCTGATGGAATTCGCCCTGCTGATGTATGTGGTTTGTCTAATAGCCCAATACTTTCTAATTCAGACATTTCGTTTCTAATTGTAGCACTACTACATTGTAATCCATAATTATTTAATAATGCTGCTGAGCTTACCGGCTCTGCTGTGTGAATATATTCTTCTATAATTGCCTGTAATATTCTTTTTTTTCTATTATCAAGCATTTTATCACCTCTTTTAGCACTTCATATGGTCGAGTGCTAACTTGATATATATTATAACCATTTTTTATATTTGTCAATACTTTTATTAAATTTATTCCGTAACTTTTATGTGAATTTTTATATAAACTCTTCCCAAACTAAATTTGCTAAATCTATGCCTTTATTTGTTAATCTAATATTTCTATTTTCTTTAATAAGTAAATTGTTTTTTATTAGTTTACTTAGTTCTTGTGAGAATCCATCTTCTAGCTCATATCCAAATTTAGTTTTAAATTCTTCTAAATTACAGCCTTTTATTGTTCGTAGACTAAGTATTATGTATTCTTTTGCCATAGAAGTTTTATTTTGTATTTCGTGAATTACAACATTTTCCTCAGATTTTCCTTTTTCAAAATTTTCTATGTATTTTTGAATACTTGTAATATTTGAATATCTGCATTTATCTGTGTATGAATGAGCTGCCACTCCAAAACCAATATATTCTTTTTGATTCCAGCAATCTAGATTATGTTTTGATTCAAAACCGTTTTTTGCAAAAGTTTGATATTTCATAATGTATGAATCCGATTTTCTTCTAGCTTGATTTTTATTTTCCAGTATGCTTCTCTTTCTACTTCCTCTTTTGGTAATTTATACTTTTTATTTTTTACCATATTATAAATAGGTGTATCTTTTTCTATAATTAGTGAATATACCGATAAGTGTTCTGGATTTAAGCTTAGAATAGTATCTAATTCTTCATCTATGTTTTGATTTTGTAAATTAATCATAAGGTCAATATTAATATTATCAAATTTTAGTTCTCTTGCTAAATTATATGAATTCAAAAATTGTTGGAAGTTGTGAATTCTTCCTAATTGTTTTAAAATATTATTATTTGTTGATTGCATTCCTATGCTTAGTCTATTAATACCATTTATTTTGTATGTTTGTAGTTTTTCTTTTGTAACAGTTCCTGGATTTACTTCTATTGTAATTTCAACATCTTTTCTAACTTTATAATTATCAAATATGCACTCAATAATTTTAGCTATATATTTTTCATGAATAAAAGAAGGTGTTCCACCTCCTATATATATTGTTTTAATAATTATTTCTTTTTTATTTAGCTTAATTATCTTAGCCACATCTTCTATTTCATATATTAAATATTTTATATATTCCTCTATCTCTTCTTCTTTATTCACATATGAAATAAAATCACAATAAATGCATTTTTGCTTACAAAATGGTATATGTATGTAAATCCCTAGTTCTTTCATTTTTCCCTCTTTATTCATACTATAGATTTTCTGCTATTTCTATAATTTTTTTTAGTCTATGGTTTACTCCTGATTTACTTATTGGTGGTTTTACCAGTTTACCTATTGCTTCTAGTCCTAATTCAGGGTTTTCTATTCTAAGTTTAGCCACTTCTTTCAATTTGTTATCTAGTTTATCAAATTTTCCATTTTTATTTAAAATTTCAATTGCTTTTATTTGTTCAAATGCTGCATTTACTGTTTTAGTTAAGTTCGCTGTTTCACAGTTTACTTTTCTATTAATAGAATTTCTCATTTCTCGTACTACTCTTATTTCTTCAAATCTTAAAACACTAGCATTAGCCCCTATAAAAGCTAAAATCTTTGCAATTTCTTCTCCATCTTTTGCATATACAATATAATTTGTTCTTCTATTTGTTATTTTTACTTTGATTTCATATTTGTATAAAATATCTGCAATTTCCTGTGCATTTTTTCTTTTTTTAAATATAATTTCTAAATGGTATTCCTTATTAGGGTCACTAATAAAACCAGATTTGTAGAATGCTTCTCTTACACATACTCTATCAATCTGTTCTTGTTGTGGCATATTACTTTTATTATTCCAAACTTTTTGCTTTTCAATTTCTTCTTTTATATCTGAGGAAAAGCTCATATTTTATTGCTCCTTTTTTGCATATTATACCATAAATTACATATTTTGCAAATTTAGTTTTTTGTTTTTAGAATATGTTTTTTATTTGGAAATTCTCTTTTTCTTTAATATGTCCTATTAAAAACATGGATTTTTCAATTTCTTTTAGGCTATCTTCTATATTTTGGTTTTCAATAGATGCTTTTAATTCTAATAAAGATATTTCTATATTATCTAATTCTTCATGTATAACAAGCATAGACCAGTTTTTATTAATTTCTTTCCAATTAGAAATAATTTGTTCAACATAATCATTTATAATATCTATATTATTGTTTTTGCTGGTATTCTTTATTTCTAATTTTAGTGTTTCCAGTTTTTCTAATATTTCATTACTTGTCTTTTCTAAGTAATTTTGTGTTATGTTTCCAACAGTTACCACAATAATAATTACAAGTACTATAATTATTATTTCTTTCATTTTTTCTCCTTTTTTTGGCAAAAAATTTGTGATTTTCCATCTATTGTAACTAATAAAGCTTCTTCAGGTTTCATTTTAAATTTTTCTACTTGCTTTTTTAACCATGTATAGTCTTTTCCAATTGTTTTTAAATTTTCATACATTATTTTTCCGTCAACTACTAAATCATATGGTATTCCTTCGTACTCTGGTACAATGTTAAAGTCTTGTGGTATTGTATTCCTTTTTTCTGGTTTTTGAATAACTGTTATTTGTCCACTAGTTTCTAAAATAGCATATTCTACGTCTCCAATGTTAGGAACATTATTGCTTCTTAGCCTTTCTTCTAATTCATTAATTGTAAACCTTTCTTTTTTTAATTGTTTTTCGTCAATCTTTCCTCTATAGATTAAAATAGTTGGTCTTCCACATATAATTTCTCTTGCCCATATACTCTTAAGATTAATTAGCGACAATAGTAAATGCATTACTAATAAGGCTAATATTGGAATAATACCACTAAATATGGGGATTCCTATATCTGCCATTGGTACAGCTGCAACATCCGCAATCATAATTGCAATTGCTAATTCAAATGGTTGCAATTGTCCAATTTCTCTTTTTCCCATTAGTCTCATTGTTATTAATACTAATATGTATAAAATAATTACTCTTACAAATGTCGCAAGCATTTTCTCCTCCAAAATTAAATTTTCAATCATATTTTTTACAAATTTAGTGGAAAATATTCATAATAAAATTTTTTTGAATACATTTTTTTAATTTGTAAATAATATTGATATGTAGAATATAAAAAATTCTTCGTATAATAAATATATATATTTTAAAAGGAGGTAATTTAAGTTCATGAGCGATAATAACTCTAATATAGAAAGTAAGAGTAATTCTGGTAGTGTAATTGGACAAATTCTTGGTAGATTAATAGCTGCAGCTGTTGTTCTTGCAATTACAGCATTTTTTACACCTGGTTTTACAATTAATAGCATTTGGTCTTTAATAATTGCTGCAATTGTCTTAACAGCTATAGATTATTTAATCGTTAAATTTACGGGTCTTCATGCTAGTCCATTTGGTAAGGGATTTGTGGGATTTGTGCTAGCTGTTGTAACACTTTACCTAACTCAATATTTTGTTGCAGGCTACTCAATTTCATGGATTGCTGCAATTATTGGTGCTTTAATTTACGGTGTTGTAGATTACTTTTTACCAGGAAACCAGCAAATGTAGTATATTTATTTTAAAAACAAGATAGGGTCTTTAGTTTAAAAGTTTTGTAACAAAATTTTTAAACTAAAGACCCTATCTTGTTAATTGAATTTCTAATTAATTCTTGTAATATAAACATCATAAATTCTAAATTCAGATTCTGTTTCATCTTGTAAACGTGAAAAATCCCAAATCCAATACATTGTTTGAGCTGTTGCTGTAAAAGTTATAGATTGATTAATTGATTTTTTTATATCTTCTTGTGTTGTCTTCGACCATAGTAAAGGATTAATTGTACTTGTAGTTTGAGTAATTTGTGTATTTAATATAGTACATCCATAATTATTGTTATTTGTTGCTACAGTACTATTAGATTGGGAAAAATATAATTTATATTTTCCATTAACTTCCAAATTGTTTATCGGAATATTAATTTTTTCAAAAGTATTTTGTTGCGTTGAAAAAATTAATTTCATTTCTTCATTTGAATATACAAATGAAGAAATATTATTTCCTTCACTATTGTTTTGTGTTAAACCATATCTAGTAGTATTTTCAAAATCTATTCTTCCATATCCGATTAGTATTTTTATTTGCTGAATACCCCGTCCATTCTATAGTATAAATAGTGTTATTTTTACTATCTTTTACTCCATTGATATCTATAATTATTTTTTCTGGTATATTAATAACAATTTCTCTATTAATATCAATTATTCCTAGTCTTTCCAATCCTTCATTATTATAATAAATGTAATTTCCTATATTATTTTGTCCTGTAACATTTTGTATTGAGTTTTTTATTTTTTCTACTTTTGAATAGTCTCCAAGTTCTTCCACTTTTGTTCCATTTTTTAAAAAGTCTTCTTGTCCCCATCCCAGTTTTATAAGTTCATTACATTTATTTTGTATAATTTGCATTTCGGATTCAAATCTTTTTACTTGATTACTAGCTATAGTACCAATTCCTACATATACAGTAGTAGAAGCAATAATTGATATTACAATAATAGTTATTACTAAAATAGTTAAGGTAATTCCCCTTTCCTTCACTCTTTTGTTCTCCATTCTTTTTAATAATTAAAATTATAATTCGAATAAATCCAATTTACATAGTCAAATGGTTCAGTCGTAACTGGTTCTCCATAGTCAACACCAAATGTTTCTACTTTCATACTTTTAATAGCAGGTGGATTGACAGGTCTGTCTGAAGGAATGGTTTGTCCTTCTTCGTCTTTAGGAGCTTCTTCATCTTCTCCTAGTTCTGAACTTCTATAAACTACTTCTAATTGAGATATTCTATCAACAATATCCATTCCTTCTATTACTCTGCCAAATGCAGTATAATATCCATCTAGATAAGTAGCATCTTCTGTAACAATAAAGAATTGTGTTCCTGCTGAATTATAGCTGTAAGAAGTTAGTCCGCTTCCATAACTGCTATAGTCTCCTCTTGCCATAGATAATACTCCTCTTTCATGTTTTAATGTGTTTTCTGTATATCCATTTGCAATAAATTCTCCAGGTAATGCGTAGTCTAATGTTCCGCTTCCAGTTCCTTCCTTGTCTCCACCTTGAATCATAAAGTCTGGAATTGTTCTGTGAAAAGTTAACCCATCATAAAAACCTTCATTTATTTTTTTTATAAAATGTGCTACTGTATTTGGCGCCATATCTGGATACAACTCCATTTTTACAGTGCCATAGCCTTCTATTTCCATAGTAACAATTGGGTTCTGAATGATTTGTGTATTTTTTTTATAAATTTCATAACAAGCCATTCCTAAAAATAAAATAGTTAATATAATTGCTATTATCCAAATAACTTTCTGTTTCATTGTTTTCCTCCTAATTAATTTTTTAAATCATTACATTGTCAAAGATAAACTGCTCCTGCATTCTTTTTAAAGATTGTTTAATTGTTCTTGCTCTAATTTCTCCAATTCCTTCTACAGCATCTAGTTTATCAATATCAGCTGCTAAAATATATTGAAAAGATTTAAATGCTTTTATCATATTTGCAATAATATTTGCTGGTAATCTTGGTATTTTATTTAAAATTCTATATCCTTTCGTGTACACAGCAATTTCTTCATAATTTTCAAAGTTTTCGTACCCAAGAAAATTGGCTATTTTATTACTATCAATTATATTTTCAGAACCCATTTTTCTAATTTGTTCTAAAATTTGGTGCTCGTCTTTTCTCCTTTTGGTAATCATGTAATCTTTAATGATAAGTAGTTCTTCTTGTTCGACTCCTTCCATTAATTCTTCTAATTGCATTTTAACTAAAATTCCGTCTTCTCCTAATTCATATATATAATCTTTTACTTCCTCTGCAATTTTACAAACCATCTCCGCTCTTTGAATAGAGGTAATTGCATTGTCTAAGGTAACAATATCATTAAATTCGTATTCATTTAATAAATTTACTTTATTGTCAAATACTTTTTTATACTTTTCTAAAGTTTGTAATGCTTGGTTTGCCTTTGTTAATACTTTAGCAGTTTCTTCAACAATGTATTTATAATTTCCTTTATAAATAGTAATAATATTTCTTCTTTGTGATATGCTAATTACCAATTTCCCCGTCTGTTTTGCTGTACGTTCTGCAGTTCTATGTCTTGTGCCAGTTTCATTAGTGGAAATATTTGATGAAGGAATTAGTTGTGCATTGGCATATAGTATTTTTTTTAAGTCTTCACTTAATATAATAGCTCCATCCATCTTTGCTAATTCGTATATCCTAGATGGAGTATAGTCTTGATTTATATAAAAGCCTCCATCTACAATGTCCAAAACTTCTTTTGCATCACTAACAACAATTAGTGCCCCAGTTTTAGTTTTTAAAATATTTTCCAAGCCATTTCTTAATTCTGTTCCAGGAGCAATTAATTTTAAAATTTCTGCTCCTGAATCTTCTTTTAATGTTTCATCCAAATTACTCAACTACTTCCTAGTATTTATTTTAGTTTTAAATATTTTATAGCTTCTATAATATTATTTGCACCTATTATATCTAATTTAAAATTATCTTTCAATAGTTTTTTATTACTTTCTGGTATTATTATTTTTTTAAATCCCATTTTTTCTGCTTCTTTTATTCTTTTTTCAACCAAATTAATTGCTCTTATTTCGCCTGTTAAACCAACTTCTCCAATTGCCACAATTTCTTTATCTATTGGAATGTTTTTGTAACTAGAATATGTAGCTAAAATAATAGGTAAATCTAATGCTGGTTCATTTAGTTTAATTCCTCCCACCACATTTAAATATACATCTTGCCCTCCCAATGGTAGACCAGTTTTTTTTTCTAGTACAGCAATTAAAAGTGTAAGCCTATTATAGTCTATTCCATTTGCAGTTCTTCTTGGAATTCCAAAAACGCTTGTCGATGTAAGAGTTTGTAGCTCAACCAATATTGGCCTTGTTCCTTCCATACTAGATGTAACAATAGAGCCAGATGTATTTTCACTTCTTTCTGATAATAATACCATAGAAGGATTTGTTACTTCTGTTAATCCTTTATTTTGCATTTCAAACATACCAATTTCGTTAGTAGATCCAAATCTATTTTTTACTCCTCTTAATATTCTATAAGAAAAATATCTTTCCCCTTCTAAATATAATACAGTATCTACCATATGTTCTAACACTCTTGGTCCTGCAATATTTCCGATCTTTTGTTACATGTCCTATTATTATTGTAGTAACTTCTTTTTGTTTACATGTTCTCATAATCCTAGAAGTAATTTCTCTTACTTGGCTAACACTACCGGCTGCTGCCGATATTTCATCACTATACATGGTTTGTATTGAGTCAATAATTACTAATTTAGGTTTTATGTTTTCAATATTATTTTCAATAACATCAATATCTGTTTCTCCTAGAAATAAAATATTTTCATTATTAATTCCTAGTCTATCTGCTCGTAATTTTATTTGTTCTGCAGACTCTTCCCCAGAAACATATAAAACGGCTCCTTCATCTTTTAGTTTGTCACAAATTTGTAATATTAAAGTTGACTTACCAATTCCAGGCTCTCCTCCTAATAATACTAATGAGCCTTTTACTAATCCACCACCTAGCACTCTATCTAATTCTTCAAAGCCTGTTTTTACTCTTGTTGTTACAGTTTTTGATACCTCGTTTAGCCTGGTTGGTTGTTTAGATAAATTCTTCTGTTTATTATTTATATTATTTTTGTTTATTTTTTCTTCATAAAAACTATTCCATTCATTACATCCGTGGACATTTCCCTAGCCATTTTGCAGACTCATATCCACAGTTACTACATACAAATACACTATTTATTTTTGCCATTTTTCTCCCTTTTTCTTTTATTAAATATTACATAAAATTATTCTATCATTTCCTGCAAAATCCTTTTTACAAATAATATTTTTATATTGATTCGTGCTTTCTAAAATTTTTATTATTTCTTCTTTTTGATCAAATCCTATTTCTAATGCTAGCATACCATTTGGTTTTATGTGTTTATATGCATTATTTGCTAGTATTTTATAATATTTTAATCCATCTTTTCCTCCATTTAAAGCAATTTTAGGCTCTTTTTTAACATCTTTGTTCAGTTTATTAATTATTTTGGTTTTAATATATGGTGGATTAGATACAATTATATCAAATTTCTTTTCTAATATATTGCTAAACATATTAGAGCGTATAAATTCTACTTTTGTATTGTTAGTTTTATTATTTTTTTTTGCTACTTTTAGCGCTTTTAAGCTAATATCTGCTGCATATATACTACTGTTTTTTAATTTTTTAGATAAACTTATTGCAATTGCCCCACTTCCAGTACACATATCTAATATTGCTAAATTTTCTTTTTCAATATTTTGATTAATAATTTCATCTACTAAAATTTCTGTATCGAATCTTGGAATTAATACATGTTTATTTACATAAAATGATAATCCCATAAATTGTTGTGTATGTGTAATATATTGAAGCGGTTTACCATATTTCATTTTATGAATTTCTTTTTTGTACTGTTTTACAATTTTATTTCCTACTATCTCATTTTTATTAAATATTAAATATTCAGTATTTTTGTTCATTAAAAAGGCTAGTAAAATTTTAGTTTTTATTTTTGCATTTTCTATGTTTCCATTTTCTAATTCATTAATCCCATATATGATTAAGTTCTCTATTGAAATATTCATTTTCCCCTCTTTTTTCTATACAATAAAAACCCCGCTCAGCCGTATTGATGATAAAAATTTTATAGGACCTGTACTTAAACAGGTGGGTGTCTACCTAAATATTCTTGGGTTTCTTACATAAATGTAAGCATACACGCCATATTTAGAGACTCGACTCCCTTATCCAAACTTGTAGGTTCTAAAATTTCTATTCGCTCGAACTTCGCAGGGAAAATTAGTTATTTAATTACTATTATATTAGCACATTAGTCATGCTTTTTCAAATTAATTTTTTCTTATTTTTATGTGTTTTTCATATTATAAATTTAATTATCTTTATTAAACTATTTTTTCCTTACTTAATTTATATTATTCATAACTTGAAATTTTGTAAATTTTATTGTTATAATTATATTATTATGTATTTTCTTTCAAAAAATCTCGCCATTGCAGGCGAGATTTTTTGGGAATTACTCTGTGCAGTTAAAGCACCTGCAGTTTGGGCCTTCACATCTTTCGCATGTATTGCAAGGACACTTACGGTATATACTCATGTATAATTTGTACCTTTCTTCTGAAAGCTCTGTTGGCTTGTACCTAATACCATTACATAAATAATATTTCAATACAGAAATAATCAATCTAACTATAAATAAATTTTGGGACATATTTTTCTTCATCTTCTTCAAGAATTTGAATATATCCATTTCTTAGTTCTAGTTCAAACAAATAATCTTCTACTTTTTTATATTCTCTTTTTGTTAATTTTCTGTTCAAGTCTTTTATTCTTTTTGCATTATATGTTGGAAAATATTGTGCCATTATGCTTACCAAAACATTATCTGCTAGGTTTTCCTTTATCCACTTTAGTACTTTAATTGTATTTATTGTGTGGTTTGGCAAAATTAAATGTCTTATTAAGACACCTCTTTGTAGAATTCCTTCTTCATTAAATATTGGTTCTCCAACTTGATTATACATGGTTTTAATTGCAGTAGTTGCATGTTCAAAGTATTGGCTTGCATTAGAGTACTTTATTGCTAATTCATTTTCTGCATATTTTAAATCTGGCATGTAAATGTCTATATATCCATTTAACATTTCAATAGTTTGTACTGTTTCATAGCCACTAGAATTATATATAATTGGTATTTTTAGACCTTTTTGTTTTGCTATTATAATTGCTTCTATAATAGAGGGCACGTATATAGTAGGTGTTACTAAATTAATATTATGTACATTATTTATCTGGAGTTGTAAAAAAATTTCTGCTAATTTTTCTATAGTTATTTCTTTCCCTAAACCTTGTGCACTTATTTTATAGTTTTGGCAATAGCAACAACGCAAGTTGCAATTTGAAAAAAATACTGTTCCAGAGCCTCTTTTCCCACTAATACAAGGTTCTTCATATTTATGAATAGAGCTTAGAGCTATATATATGCTACTTCCGTGCTTTACAAAATCCCACTTCTCCGTTTTTTCTATTTACTCCACATTTTCTAGGGCATAAATTACATTTTTCATATGTTTTCAACATTAATTTTCCTTTTCTCTTTTATTTTTAATTAATATTCTTAGTAGTAGAAAACAGATTATTACCATTGTAATTAATCCTATTATCAAAAATAGCACTAAAAATGTATTTGGTCTTGTTTCTCCATAGTTTACTAATTGTAGTGGAGTAAATATTGCTAAAATTTCTTCTTCTGTCATTTCCATTCCCATGTCTTCTAAATAGTTTTGTTTTATTTTTTCTAGTCCTTCTGCCATGGAAGTGTTTTCTATTTTTTCTAATTTACCTTGCACATATATTGGCTCTTTTTCATTATCTATTATTTTTTGTGCTTCTGTATTTTCTATTACTGCAATTAGAGCATATCCATTTAGTTCTATATCTAAGTATCTTGCTACTTCTTTTCCGGTTTTCAGAATAATAATATTCTGTTTCATATGCTTTTGTTACTTTTACATTAACAAAATCTCCTTCTTTGCATTGGTGAAAGTCAACGATATTGTTTATTTCGTTTACTGGCATAAAAAAATTTTTTAAATCTTGGTTAATTAAAATAATTCCTAATGTTATAGAACTTATAATGCATATCATTATTCCAATAATAATTCTTTTTTGATTCATTTGTTTTCTCCTTTTATGATTGAATTCTTTTTTTATTTATAATTCCACCTATTGTTAATAGTAAAATAGAAATAAATATAATTACAAACATGCTAATATTACTTGCAGCTTCTCCTCTTTCTACTTGTATAGAAAAATCAATTATATATCTTTGCGGAAATAAATGAGCTAGCTTTTGGGGTAATCCTTGTTTTGACACTTCTATAATACTTCCAGAAATTAATGATGTAATTACAATTGCCATAGTTGCTAGTAGGCTTCCGTTTTCTTCTGTTTTTGTGATTGATGCAATAAAAAAGCTAAAACTCGTGGATAATAAGCATAAGGTAAATATAATAAAAGTAATTTCTGTAACAGATACATAGATATTCAGACTAAATATTATATTTGCTAATATACAAATAAGTATTGTAGGTATAAATAGTATTAAAAATACAACTAAAATATGGCTTAAAATATATTGTTTATAGCTTACAGTTCCATATAATATTCTTTTATCTGTTCCTTTTTTGTCTTCATAATAAAATTTATATAGCATAGAACCCATTAGCATTAATAGCATTGTCAAAAAACCAATTTGGCTTGAAATAACACCTCTATTTTCTATACTAATAAATAATTCTTTTAGTGGGGTTTTTCCGTCAATAATCTGTTTTAGCAGTTTTTCATATTCTTGTCCTTTAATAGATTTTACTTCATATCCAGTTTCGTTTCCTATTATTAGTGCATCATATTTTCCTTGTACTAATTCAGATATCGGAGGTTCTTCTGTTAATTTTATTACATTTATATTTTCAATTTCTATATCTTTAGTAAAATTTATTACTCCAACTCTTATTTTGTTTTCAACATTGTTTGTAAAGAAAAGTGACGCTATAACAACTAGAGGCGGTATAAATACAGCCATTAAAAAATAAATTTTATTTTTTAATATTCGATAAAATATCATCTTTATTAAATTTAGCATCTTTTTTTCCTCTATTCTAAATGTAATCCTCTGGTTTATATTTTTTATGAATAATCAATAAAAATAAACATGAAAATAAAATTAAAATTCCAGTTGTAACTCCATAACTTCCGAAAATAATTATCATAAATTACTTGGAAAATTGTATTTAAGACCATTTTTAGTGGAGAAATGTCAGATATTCTATCTGCAGTACTACCTAATGTTGCTATTGGGAAAAATACTCCAGAAAAAATAGATAATGTATTAATTATTATGCCGTAATATCTTATTAGTTAAGTCTTGGCTTTTTATGCATACACATACTGCACATCCTAATGTAGTACTAAAAAATAATAATATAAAAATTAGTAAAAAAACATAAATAAAATTATCTTCTCCCAAGTTAACAATCTCAGTATACTCTAGTATTAGCATATTTAGCCCAAAGGTAAAAGATAATAATAAAAATGTAGAAAATATTTTAGATAAGTAAATTTTGTATCTTGGTATAGGAGAATATGCTACCCTTAAGTTTGCTTTTTTTATTCTTTCTTCCATTAATACAGTAGATGCAATTGTTGCTGATACCAGTGATAAATAAAATAACATTGTAACACCATAAAAATCGTAAGAAGTAAGTATATCTCCTGTATATTGATTACTAAATAAGAATCCAAATAAGAAAATTAAAGTAAATGGATATATTAAGCAAAATAAAATTGTAACTGGATTTGTAATTGCATTTTTTAAGTCTTGTTTAATTAATAAAGGTAATTCCATATTATCCTCCCTTAGTCTCTTAAACTTCTACCAGTTAAATTTAAGAATAAATCTTCTAGAGATGTTTCATCATATTTTGTTAATAGCTCCCCTATTTTTCCATCTTCTATCTTTTTTCCTTTATCTACAATAATAACTCTATCTGCAATTTCTTCAATTTCTTCCATATAATGTGTTGTATAGATAATTGTCGTTCCTGATTTTTGTAGTGCTCTTAAAGAATTTAAAATATGATTTCTTGATTGAGGATCTATTCCTACTGTAGGCTCATCTAAAATTAGTATTTTAGGCTTGTGTGCTATACTGCAAGCAATATTTAGTCTTCTTTTCATTCCTCCAGAATAATGCTTTGGTAAATCGTTTTTTCTATCTTCTAGTCCAACAAATTCTAAAGCATATTTTACAGCATCTTTTAGTTTTTGTTTCCTTAGTCCATATAGTGAAGCAAAAAATTCTATATTTTTATACGCACTAATATCCTCATATAATGCAATATCTTGTGGCACGATACCCAAATTTTGTTTTATATATCTTAGATTTTTTTCAACATTCATTCCAAAGTAATTAATTTCTCCTGCATCTTTTTTTAAAATTGTAGACAAAATATTGATGGTTGTACTTTTTCCAGCTCCATTTGGTCCTAATATACCTAATATTTCTCCCTCATATAGATCAAAACTCAATCCATTTAAAGCTTGAATTTCTTTATAAGATTTCTGTAAGTTTTTTACTTCTATTACTTTTTTCAAAGCAATCATTCCTTTTTTATTAATAATAAAAGTTATATTCATATAGTATATAAAATGTTTATGCTCATATTTAATAAACAAAATGATTATAACCAGTAAATTTCGTCATATGCAATTTATTTTATACGGTAATGCCCTGATACTGGTTCAAAAAAATTCCACATTTCTAATGTATCTTCTTCTCTTTGTGATTGATTAGCATTATGAATTAAATAGGGAATTCCTTTTTTGTTTCTCTTATCTGATATAATTCCAATGTGATTTGTTCCAAATATGACAATATCTCCTGGTTGCCATTGTTCTATTTGAGAAATATCTGTTGTTAAACAAATAGCATTTCTGTCAAAATATACTTTTAAATTAGGAACTCTTCTAAAATCAATATTGCTATCTGGTTGGCCATTAACCCTTGGATATAATTCCACATTATTTTTTATATCTTCATCAATCATATCTTTTAAAGAATATCCTGCATTTTTTAGTGCTCTCCATATAACATCTGTACAAACGCCTTCATTATCTGGTGGATAGCCTCCTTCATAATAAGCACTTTTATATGTTGGGTGATTCTCTGCATCTTTTCTTGCCCCTAAGAGAATATCTGTGTAATCATCAATTCCGTTATTATTAAAGTCTTTTAAACTGTAAACAGTTTCTATGCCAAAATCTTTAGCATAATATATTTTTGTATTTATTTTATAAAATTTAAAAATAATATATACACTACATATGGCAATTAAGATTATTAATATAATAAAAAATTTTTTTTTAGTTTTATTCATTTTTCCCTCTTTTCTACATATTTTAATTAAATATATATATTAATATATTTATTTGGGATAAAAAAGTTTTTTTGTATTAACTCCTTCTAGTTCTAATAATTTAATCTTTTTATCAACTCCACCTGCATAACCAGTTAGATTTCCATTTTTTCCTATAACTCTATGACAAGGAATAATTATAGAAATTGGATTATTAGCAACAGCATTGCCAATTGCTTGTGCAGACATCGACCTTTTATTTAACTTTATTGCAATTATTTTAGCAATTTCGCCATATGTTGATGTTTTGCCATAGGGTATATTACACAATGTTTTCCACACACATTGTCTAAATTCATTTCCCTGTGGAGCTAAAGACAATTCAGAAATACTAGGTTCTTCTTTATTAAAGTACTTATCTAACCATATTTTGCTTTTTATAAATATAGCCAAATCATCATTTGGGATTAGTTCTTCTTTTAATTGACCTAAAAAATATTTTTGTCCAGTTATCCATGCACCAATTAAGTTTATTCCATCACTTGCTAATAATATTTTTCCTAATGGAGAATAATATGTTGTTTTATATTTCATATTTTTATTCCTTTAATAACTTTATTAGAAATATTTAAGTAAATAATTAAATCAAATTATTTATTTTAAAATATTATACAACATATAACATAAAATTACTATAAAAAATAAAAAAATAACAGATTAGTTTATACAAATCTGTTATCTTTATGGCTCGTTTGACGCTTCCGTTTGCGAAGGATACGAACTTGTATTTATAATTATATTTCATAGTTTGATTCTATGTTTATAATTTAACATAATATAAATATTTTTGCAAGTGTTTTTAATCAAGATTTCCAAAAATCTTAATTCTATTTTCTTCTACACTTAATTCTTTTAAAAGTTTCTCTATCCATTGTTTAGTATATGAATAATCTTTATGTAATTCATCATATATACAAAAAATCGTATTAGTTGCCTCAGGTGTTTTTGAATTAGATTCGGGTCTAACTTTATAATATTTCCAACACAATGTATGTCTTGGTTGATTAAATTTAAAATTTACTTTTTTCTTAATTATTTCTACCACATCGCTAGGCTTTATTTGTTCTAAATTTGCAACTGGTGTCTTTTTATTTTTTATCATTATAATATCTTTCTTTAATTTATTATATTCTTCTGAATTAACTTCATTTTCTTTTATAAATTGAATTGCTTTATCACATGAACTAAAATGATTAGCTGGTTGTGGTATAAAAAAAACTCTAAATGAATATTTCATTGAATTCAATATTTCATCATCTAATGTCATTCTATATTCATCAATATAATTCTTAATGTTTAATATTTCTTTTGCTTTCATACTCTTCATTGATATTAATTGCTCATCTTCATATACTTCCGAAAATTGAATTGCAAAAGCCAAACTACTATTAATTGCATGCTCTTCACCAAATTCCTTTATTAGTAATTTTTCATAATTAAAAAGACAGGATTGACATTCTCCAAAAAAACTTGAATCAATCTCAGGTAGAAATCTATGCTCTACTTTATTTCTTATTTTAATTATAGTATTAAGATTAGCTCTTTCTGGTGAATTTATATTTCCATAAAATTCCTTACAACATTCAGCTAATTCCCAAGCTTTATATTCTCCATCAACTTTTTCATATTCTAACTTTTTTTGGTTCTTTTTATAAAAATATTTTATTCCTCTTTTTTCAAATATAGCATGAAATAAAGAAGTCCATGCTATCGTCATATTAACAACATAAGAATATGTTTTAAATTCCAGTTGAGGGCTATTATAATTTGAAACTGCTAAAATAGCAGCTTCTCTTGATTTTTTTATAAGTTTTTTTATATTTCCTCTTAATATCATAAAAAACCTCTCTTTATTATTTTTTTATTACATATTTATTGATAAATAGCAACTGGTATGACTACTAAAGCAGGTCCTTTTACTACATCTTTTATTTCATTTGGATTTGATAAATTTTGAGGCATTTTTCTTCTCTGTTCTCTATTTAATTTTAATGATTTAAAGTCTTCAAAAACCTCATCTAGTTCAATTTTCTCTCCTTTATAAATTTTTTTTTGAATTTTGCATAAAATTGTAACTTGATTGTTAAAATTCTCTTTAGGAATTAATAAATTATTTTCATTTAAATAAGCAACTAATGGATAATTCTTATCTTCAAATTCAAATACACAAGTTAATCTATTTGAATTTATATTGCCAATTTTCCTTAGTCCTGATATTGCTTTCTCACTTTTTTTATCTATAATAGGTGTATCAAAAAATTCTTGAAAGTTATTTGATAATTCTTGTAATTTTTTAGCAACTAATGATAGTTCTCCTAGTTTCGAAAATCTTGGTGTGACCAGAGCTTCAATAAAATCTTCTCTATATAACTCAGCCCATTCATTTTCATTTAACCCCTCAAAAAATTTCAGCTCATTATCTTTTCTTAAATACTTAATTACTTTATCTAATTTACTAGCATCTGTAACTTTTGCATTTCGTGTATGTGTTTCTGCTCTTTCTTTTCCTGCTTTTCCTTCAGCAGATACTTTTGAAATACCAACTCCTATCTTTCCATCTTTTATATTTGAACTACTTTCCACAATGGTTTCTTCTTCATATGTATAACCATCAATCTGAGAAATATAATTATCTAATGCATTTATATCCACATATAAAATATTTCTTAACGGCATAATAATCACTTCCTATTTAAATATTTCTTTCATTATTCCATTCTTCATATCATGAATATTATAAATATTATCCATACTATCAAATGTTTCTCTTAAGTTATTTCTAGCTGATATCCATCCCATTCCATCTGTAAACCATACAAATTCAAATCCTACAACCTTATCTGCCTCTTCTGCTATCATTTTATAACTTCTTGCTGTTTCATTAAGTTTTGAACCACCAGCAGCATAAAAGTTAGTTTCTATCCCATAAATACAATTATCAGTTTTTATTACATAATCAAATCGTTTAGTTGCTTGATTTTTATTACTTATAAAAGACATATCTAGTTTCCATTTATTTTCTATATCCTGTAAGTACATTTCTTTAAAATATGTTTCATTCTTCTTAAAACCTGCTTTTTGAATAAATTTTTCAACTAAATTTTCCATTAAATGTCCACCACGATTTTTTCTAGCATTGGAATTTAGACCAGATTCAACACCTAAAACATAATCATATAAATTATTTACTAGATGATTTTCTAATAATTCAAATAAACCTGTTTCTCGCATAAACACTTTATATTGCTCTATATTGTAATTCATTTTCTTAAAATTATATTCAAATTTATTTCCATCATCATCCAAAACAATTATTTCATACTGTCTGACTGCTAATAATATAGGTATACATTTTAAAACTTCAGGATATTTTTTTACTAAATCTTCAAATTCTTTTTCTATATTTTTACTTCCAATTAAAGAATTTAACATATTTAGTTCTATTTTATATATTTCAGCATTCTTATATATCGTTTCAAAATCTATGTAATATTTATAATTTGCAATACTATCTGTAAAAGTTAGTAGCCATTGTGCAAAATCTCTTTTCATAATAAATCCTCCTTTAATTCTTCATATCTTCTTATCGATAAATCTAAATAATCTTTTGAATTATCTATTCCTATGTATCTTCTATTTAATTTATTTGCCGCTATTCCAGTTGTACTACTACCACAAAAAGGATCTAAAATTAAATCATTTTCATTAGTCGATGCTAAAATTATTCTTTCTAAAAGTTCCAAAGGTTTTTGTGTTGGATGTTTTCCTTGCTTTTTTTCTGATGGTTTTGTTATAGAAGTTGTCCAAACATCTTTCATTTGTTTATTACCATTCATTTGTTTCATTACATCATAATTAAATGTATATTTTACATTCTTCAAATCTTTTCTTGCCCACAAAATTGTTTCTGTTGAATGTGTAAAAGTTTTACAAGCTAAATTAGGTGGAGGATTAGTCTTTTGCCAAGTTATATTGTTTATAATTTTAAATCCTTCTTCTTCAAGAGCCATTCCTATCGAATAGATATTGTGTAAAGTTCCACTAATCCATATTGTTCCATTATCTTTTAATATTCTATAACACTCTTTAATCCAAGTTCTATTAAATTTATGTTTTTCAGATATACTTAAACTTCTATCCCACTGTCCTTTATTTACACTAACCATTTTTCCACCACTACAAGTAATTCCATTACTTGATAAAAAATATGGTGGATCAGCAAAAATCATATCAAAAATTTTAGTTTCAAATTTTTTCAATGTTTTAAATGTATCACTCTCAATTAATTTGAAGCTACCATCTTCATAATAGAATTTTCCTCTGTACATTCTATTGTCTCCTTGTAATTTGTTATAAGTAATTCTGAAATTTCTCCTCTTCCTTTACTGTTTGAATTTATCATTCTCTTTGCTGAAACTTCATTTATATTAAATCCTTTGTAAATATCTTCAAAAAATGTATCTTCTTTGTTTGTATTTTTAGGATTTGAATTACTTAACATTAATTTTGCTTTTTTATTATTTAATTCACAATAATATTTAGCAAGCTCTTTTTGATTTTCATCATTAAAGTCTTCTTTTGTATATGAAGTAAATCCAGATGTAATAGATAAAGGTCTATATGGTGGATCAAAATATACAAATGTTTTATCATCAACATATTCACTGCTCTTTTTGTAATCACCATATTCAAATATTACATTTTGAATTAGTTTAGACAAGTTTCTTAAATTTTTAGAATCACATATTGTAGGATTTTTATATTTACCACAAGGTACATTAAATTTTCCACTTTTATTAACTCTATATAAACCGTTAAAACATGTCCTATTCAAGAATATAAATTCAGAAGCTCTTTTTACATCAATTACTTTTTCTAGTTTATAAGAATTGTATTTATTTCTTATATCATAAAAATAAGCTGTTCTATCGTCTGTTTCTAATTTTAAAAATTCTTTTTCTTTTTTATCTAATTCTTCAATTAAATCTTCTACATTGTTTTTTATTACATTATAACAATTTATTAAGTCTTTATTTATATCAAATGCATAAGCTTCTTTTACATCATATTTTTGTAATATATCTATTAAAACTGCGCCACCGCCTATAAATGGTTCTACATATTTCTCTATAACTCCATTCTCTAAATCAAATGGGTAAAAGTTTTTTAACTGTGAAATTAATCCGCCTTTTCCTCCAGCCCATTTTACAAAAGGTCTTATTAACTCCATTTTGCTCCTCCAATTCTCAATAACAACCATATCATATTTTAATCTGTTTAACCAATATATTATTATTGTTTTAACATTAGATCATTTCAAAATAGTCATTATCTATTTTCTTTATTTCATATGTATAATTTATCTGTACTCCTACATTATATTCGATCATAAGTTTTGATAACATATTTCCATTTATTAAAATAATATTTTGAGATACTTTTTCTACATACTCTTTCGCTTCTTTTGTAAAATCTGATGTAGTTATGAATATACCTTTTATTGCTTGTCTTTCAGATAGTGCACCAACAAATTTTTGAAGTTCTGGTCTGCCAACAACCCCATCTTTCCATCTTTTCGCTTGTATATAAATTTTATCTAATCCAAGTTTATCTTGATTTATTATTCCATCGATACCACCATCATTTGATTTTTTTGTAATTTCTTTTGCTTCGTTTCTAAAATTGCCATATCCCATTTTTATAAGTACATCCATAACTAATCTTTCAAAATAATAACCATCTTTTTCAAGAATTATTTCTAATAAATCTTCTGCTAATTGATCATTTATCTTCTTATATATTTGGTCAATATTTTCTTCTGGTGTAATAACTTCACTAGCTTGTAATTCATTAGTTTTTATAAATGTTTCTTCTTTTTCATCTTGATTACTAAAAATTCTGTATTCTCTATATTGAGACAATAATTTTTTATCTATTCTTTCAGGTTTAGTATTTAATAACTTTAAACCTCTATCTGTTATCCTATATTCTCCTCTATTAATGCTCTCTATTAATACAGATTTTTTTAAATAAGTTAAAGACCAATATACTCTATTTTCAACTAATGTTTGTTTACCACTTGGTACTAAAATTTTTATACCTTCCTCATTTAAAGAAAAATACTTAATTACAATTTCTTTGCATTCCTTTATTGTATGTATCTTTTTATCTTCAAATAATTTTAAAATTGGAAGCATAAAACTTTGAAATTCTGGTACACTCATTTTTTCTCCTCTTTTTTCAATATTTTTATATTAAATATCCTTCAATATAAATTTCTTTAAATAAATTACTCCATAAATTTGCATTTTTTCCTATTACATCTGGATTATCCGTTTTTTCATCTAAAACAATACCAACTAGTTTAGAAGACATTTTATCTAACATTAAATCTATATTCTTTGTCCAACTATATTCATTAGTTTTGGGATCTATTTTTATTAGGGCTCTGAAAGCTCCTACAATTGGATATATCATTCCTTTAGGTACAATATAATGCATTGGTTTTTCTTCAAAACTAGATCTAGATACTATTTCTCTTTCATTATATTTAGAATATTTTCTACTAGTATATCTTTTTCCAGCCTTAATTGATAATTCTGCATATTGGGTTTCAATGTATTCCCATATTCTAAATATATCTGGAATAATTTTTCTCATATTATTAAGCATTTTATCTCTATCTATTTTATCTAGATTCACAAATCTTTTTAATGTTGCTTCTTTTCCTGTATAACATTGTATTGGTTGTTGGTCATTAAGTGTTCCATCAATATTTTTATAAGGATACAATGTTTGACTGAACATTGTTATTAAAGCTAAGATTTCTCTAACATCTATTGGATTTATATCCTCATTATAGTGTTCATTCATTTTATATGCAATCCTATTACTAAATTTTAAGTCCTTCATTATATCTTTTAATGTTTCAAAGCTCTTCTGTAATTCTTCTATTGATTTTAAATCCACTTGAACAGATGTATTCCTAGCAGAAGCTAATTCAACAGGTGATTCTATTCCTGTAAAAATCTCCATAAAAACATATCTTTCTTCATCCATTAATTGTTTTTCATTCAATTCGAAAATTGCCCTTAATGTATGCCCCCCATCAATATTTCCATGTACTTGTGGATCATCTAATTGAATTTCTACAGTGCCTGTTTTGTTATCATAATTAACTTTATCTACAGATAATACAATTCCTCTATTCAATTCATGAAAATTTTCATTTTCTATTAAACTCTCTCTAATGTTTTTAGCTACATTAGTTGTCATCTTTTGCTCTCTAGGGTTTGTTTGCATCCACTCATTCAACTGAAGTGGTATAGTTTTAGCTTGAGCATAGCAAACATATTTTGTTCTTTCACTTTCTCTTGATGTTGGATCCTCCATTTTTTTAAAGCTTTTAGCTTGAAATCTTAAAATTACCATAAAAAAACACTCCTTTCATATTTCTGTTTTATAAAACAAGAATAAGGAATGTTTAAATTTATTTTAATATATGTAATAATGCACTTAACTAATTAATATCTACTTTCCTTTATTCCACATCTATAAAATCAGATACTGGTAACTTAAATAAGCAAAATCGCTTACAAGCAATTTTATTATATGAAGATTTTTTAAAAAAGTCAAGATTTTTTTTATATTTTTTACTTTAAATGCTATTTACCAAATATATAGCTATCCTGTTTTGTTCTTCTTTTGTAAATTCCATTACTTTTGACATCACAAACATAACCAATGTATTATTGTATATTCCAGAAAAACTCATAATGTAAGTTTTATCAATATTTTTTAGTTTATTATCCATCTTTTCAAACAGTTCTTTCTTATTAAACTTTGTATTTATATATGAACTTGAAAAAAATGCAATTCCTAATTTAAGTTTATCTATTATATTCATATCTTTTATTAAACTTATTATATATTCTTCTCTATTAAACATTTTCCCTCCTTAATTCAAATTATAATCATTCTTATTTTTCCCTTTTTTAGCCTGTATTTCGTTTAGTTCTTCTTTAGTAAGTATCTTTCTTCTTGGATTTTTTACTATTTCTGCATCATTGTCATCAAATATTCCGCTTCTTTCTAAATCTTCTGCAACTATTGTATAATTTCTTTTTTCTTCTGGAATATCCTCAAATTTTTCATCCATTATTTTAATTTGAAATCTTTTAATTAATCTTCTCCAAAAGTCCTTAAATCTACTTAATTCAGTTTTTACTTTATCTAGTGCCAACTCTAATTTATTAATTTTTTTATTTTTAAATTCAATTTCTTCTTTTAAATTAGCAATAATAGTATCTTTCTCGTTATTACTATAATATAAACTATCTCTATCATTTACTAAGTCTTTATAATTCTTTTCAATATTATCAATAATAACATTTAAATTATTTACACCTTTTATACTTTTAGTAGTGTTTTCTACTTCTTTAGCGTAATTCTTAATTTTTTCAACATCTTCATTTGAAATTTGCTTATTATTCTTATTAAATGTTGATGGTTTTAAATTGTCTAATATATTATTTATTTCTTCTGTCTTATAATTTAGCTTATCACTCTTGTTATTAGCTTCTTTTAATTTTTTTGCATTCTTCTCTTGCTCTTTTTTTAATTCTCTATAACCATCCATTTCATTAACATGAATATCTTTATTTCTACCCTTTTGCTTTTTCTTTAGAGTTGCCTTTTGCACATAAACTTCATTAAACTTTTCAATACAATATGCTCTCATTTTATCTTGTAAAGTTTTTAAAGACTCTTTTGTAAATATCTTTGATTTTGCAACTTGTTTCTTCATTCCATTCTTATATCCATCTTTTACAGGTATTCCAACTAAATGCATATGTGGAGATGTTTCATCATAATGTACTATTGCATTTGCCACTTTAAAATCTGGTACAACTGCCATTAATTTATAAATTTGATCCTTATATACTTCTGTCATTTGTTTTTTATAGTCCATTGTTTTATCATTCCAAAAATCCATATCTCCAAGTTCAATTATTAATTCACAAGCTAAATCATGCTTACTATCTTTTGATATATGATTAAAATAATCTCCTATTTTTCTGTCTGCTCTTGTTTGCTTATTATCATATTCTAATTGTGCTTGTAAAAATTCCTTTTGATACAGATTTTGAACATCTTTATATAAATCATTTGTACCATATACAACTTGAATATCATCTGTTTTATGGTCATAATCTCGTAAGTTATGCTTATTAACTTTTGACAATTGTTGTGCATTTTGAATTGCATTATTACTAAATGATGTTGTACTTGAGCCATTTCCTTTTGCAACTTTTTTTGCTACTTTAGATCTATTTTTATCACTACCTAAATGAATAGAATATGCAAGTTCTTGTACCATAAATTGCTCCTTGTATAATATATTTAGGTTTTTAAAAGGTTACCCATAAACCTTTATATAA
>USIO01000018.1 GCA_900554815.1 uncultured Clostridium sp. | reverse complement strand
TCTGTTGGAGATAAAATGGCGGGTAGACATGGAAATAAAGGTGTTATTTCTCGTATATTACCAGAAGAAGATATGCCATTTATGCCAGACCGGAACACCAGTAGATGTTGTATTAAACCCATTAGGGGTACCTTCTCGTATGAATTTAGGGCAAGTTTTAGAAGTTCATTTGGGAGCAGCAGCAAGAATGCTAGGCTGGAAAGTTTCAACACCAGTATTTGATGGAGCATCAGAAGAAGAAATAGAAAATTTACTTCAACAAGCAGGATTAAATAAAGATGGAAAAACCATTTTATATGATGGAAGAACAGGAGAAGCTTTTGATAAACCAATTACTGTTGGAGTAATGTATATGTTAAAATTACATCACTTAGTAGATGACAAAATACATGCTCGCTCAACAGGCCCATACTCTTTAGTAACACAACAACCTTTAGGAGGTAAGGCACAATTTGGTGGACAACGTTTTGGAGAAATGGAAGTTTGGGCATTAGAAGCTTATGGTGCAGCATATACACTACAAGAAATGCTAACTGTAAAATCAGACGATATTGTTGGAAGAGTAAAAACATATGAAGCAATTGTTAAGGGAGAAAATGTTCCAGAACCAGGAGTACCAGAAGGCTTTAAAGTTTTAATAAAAGAATTACAAAGTCTAGGCTTAGATATAAGACTGTATTCTGAAAACAATGAAGAACTAGAAATAAAAGAAAATATTGAGGAAGGAATTGACCTAAACCTAGAACAAGATAAAATTGTACCAGATGAATTGGCCATTAATGAAGATGAATTAGCTGTTTTACCAGATGATGAAATGGATGAACTAGCTATAGAAGAATCTGAAGAAGCTGAAGACGATGATTTATTTGGGGATTTAGACGATACAGATTTAGGTGAAGATAATTTACTAAATGATGACGATATAATTGAATAAAAAATAATTGAATAACGGTTTGTCTTACCATATTTAAAGCTATTTCTTTATCTAGAAAATATGTTCGAGCGGTGTATAAAGAAATAACTCTAAATAAAAGAAAGACTATAAAAGTAGAAATACTTCTATAAAGGGGGACATTTCATGGACGAATTAGAAATATTCGATAAATTAAAAATTGGTCTTGCTTCTGATGAAAAGATTAGAGAATGGTCTAAAGGAGAAGTTAAAAAGCCAGAAACAATTAATTACAGAACATTAAAACCAGAAAAAGATGGTCTATTTTGTGAGAAAATATTTGGACCAACAAAAGACTGGGAATGCCATTGTGGAAAATACAAAAGGGTAAGATATAAAGGAATTGTTTGCGATAGATGTGGTGTTGAAGTAACAAAATCTAAAGTAAGGCGTGAAAGAATGGGGCATATTGAACTAGCAGCACCAGTTGCACACATTTGGTATTTTAAAGGTATTCCTAGCAGAATTGGATTAATGCTAGACATTTCTCCAAGAAGCTTAGAAAAAGTTATTTATTTTGCTAACTATATTGTTACAGATAAAGGTACTTCTGGACTAACAAACACACAAATCTTAACAGAAAAAGAATACCATGAAGCAATAGAAAAATATGGAAAAGATTCTTTTAAGGCAGAAATGGGTGCACAAGCTATTAGAAAACTACTAGAAGAAATAGACTTAGACAAATTATCTGAAAAACTAAAAAAGGAATTAACAAAAGCAAGTGAACAAAAGAAGGTAAAACTAATTAAAAGATTAGATACTATAGAATCTTTCAGAACCTCAGGAAACAGACCAGAGTGGATGGTAATGAATGTAATACCAGTTATTCCACCAGAACTAAGACCAATGGTACAACTAGATGGAGGAAGATTTGCAACATCTGACTTAAACGATTTATATAGAAGAGTTATTAATAGAAACAATAGATTAAAAAGATTACTTGAATTAGGAGCACCAGAAATAATTGTAAGAAATGAAAAAAGAATGCTACAAGAATCGGTAGATGCATTAATAGATAATTCGAGAAGAGGGAGACCGGTAACAGGAGCAGGAAATAGACCTTTAAAATCATTATCAGATATGCTAAAGGGAAAACAGGGTAGATTTCGTCAAAATCTTTTAGGAAAAAGAGTTGATTACTCAGGACGTTCTGTTATTGTTGTTGGACCAGAACTAAAAATTTATCAATGTGGATTACCAAAAGAAATGGCAGTAGAATTATTTAAACCATTTGTTATGAAAGAACTAGTTGGCAGAGGAATTGCACATAATATAAAAAATGCAAAAAGAATGGTAGAAAGATTACGCCCAGAAGTATGGGATATACTAGAAGAAGTAATACATGACCATCCTGTTATGTTAAACCGTGCACCAACATTACATAGACTAGGTATACAAGCATTTGAACCAGTATTAGTAGAAGGTAGAGCAATAAAATTACACCCACTTGTATGTACAGCTTTTAATGCTGACTTTGACGGGGATCAAATGGCGGCACATGTTCCATTGTCTCCAGAAGCACAAGCAGAAGCAAGATTTTTAATGCTTTCTGTTAATAATTTACTAAAACCACAAGATGGAAAACCTGTAACAGTACCAACACAAGATATGATTCTAGGAAGCTATTATTTAACAATGAACGCACCAAATGAACCTGGCGAAGGAATGTATTTTAAAGACGAAGACGAAGCTTTACTAGCATATCAAAATGGAGATTTAGGGCTTCATGCAAAAATAAAAGTAAGAAGAACAATAGAAGTAAATGGAGAACTAAAAACAAAAGCAATTGAAACAACAGTAGGAAGAATAATATATAACCAAGGAATACCACAAGATTTAGGATTTGTAGACAGAAGTAATCCAGAAAATATTTTTGAATTAGAAATTAATTTTCCAGTTGCAAAAAAGAATATTGCAAGCATTGTTGCAAAATGTATTAATGAACATGGATTATCTAGAACAGCAGAGTTATTAGACTATATTAAGAAAACAGGGTACCATTATTCTACAAAAGGTGCAATTACTGTTTCTGTTGCAGATGTTGCAGTTCCAGAAAAGAAAAAAGAATTATTAGAAGAAGCGGAAAAACAAGTTGAAGAAGTTGCAAAACAATATAAAAGAGGATTAATTACTAATGATGAAAGATATAACCAAGTAATTAAAATTTGGGAAAACACAACAAATGATGTTGCAAATGCCATGAAAGAAAACTTTGATGAACTAAATCCAATATTTATGATGGCACAATCTGGAGCAAGACGGAAATATGAGCCAATTAAGACAAATTGCAGGTATGCGTGGATTAATGGCAAGTACAACAGGTAAAACAGTTGAAATACCAATTAAGTCTTGCTTTAGAGAAGGCTTAGATGTTTTAGAGTATTTTATTTCTTCTCATGGGGCTAGAAAAGGATTAGCAGATACAGCTTTAAGAACGGCAGACTCTGGATATTTAACTAGAAGATTAGTTGATGTAGCTCAAGACATTATTGTAAGAGAAGAAGATTGCGGAACAAATGAAGGAATTCTTTTATATGATATTAAAGATGGAAACCAAGTAATCGAAAATTTAACAGAAAGACTAATAGGAAGATATCCTATAGAAGATATTACTAATCCTGAAACAAAAGAAATAATTGCAGACACTAATACTATGATTACAGAAAAAATAGCAAATAAAATTATATCAGCTGGAATTGAAAAAGTAAAAGTACGTTCTGTATTAGCATGTAAAACAAAACATGGAGTTTGTGCAAAATGCTATGGAATGGGGTTAGCAACTCATGAAAAAGCTCAAATTGGTGAGGCTATTGGTATTATAGCTGCACAATCAATTGGAGAACCAGGTACACAATTAACAATGAGAACTATTCATAATGGTGGTGTTGCTGGTGGAGACATTACGCAAGGTCTTCCTAGAGTGGAGGAACTATTCGAAGCTAGAAAACCAAAGGGACTAGCAATAATTTCTGAAATTGCTGGAACAGTTTCTATTTCAGATGACAAGAAAAGAAAAGAAGTTGTTATAACAGGAAAAGACAATAGTAAAACATATATAGTAAGCTTTGGTGCTAAATTAAAAGTAAAAGAGGGAGACGTAGTAGAAGCGGGAGATGCTATTACAGAAGGATCTATAAATCCAAATGATATTCTTTCTATTAAAGGTGCAGAAGGAGTGTACGAATACCTTATTTCAGAGGTACAAAAGGTATATAGAAACCAAGGCGTTGACATAAATGACAAACATATTGAAGTAATTGGAAGACAAATGCTAAAACGCATTAAAATAGAAGATGGAGGAGACACAGGCTTATTACCAGGAGCTTTAATAGATACTAATGAATTTAATGAACTAAATAATCAGATGAAAGAAGAAGGCAAAAAAGAGGCAAAGGGAAGAAGAACATTATTAGGTATTACAAAAGCTTCTCTTGCAACAGAGAGCTTCTTATCTGCAGCATCATTCCAAGAAACAACAAGAGTATTAACAGAAGCTGCAATAAAAGGAAAAATAGACCACTTAATTGGACTAAAAGAAAATGTAATTATAGGAAAACTAATTCCAGCAGGAACCGGTATGAATATGTATAGAAATACACATATAAATACAGAAAAACAAGAAAATGCAGAAAACGTAGAAAATACTGAGAATTCCGAAGTAAAGGCATAAATAAAAGTGTTATTATAATAAACCCGTTAAATATTAATATTTTTGTTTAATATTTAACGGGTGCTTTTTAATTTTAGGATTAAATTTGCAAAAACTTGCATTTTGTAGGGAAATAATGTATAATAGAAATAGTTATGTATACCAAGAAAGGGGAAATGTATATGGAACAAGAAAAAATAGAACAATTAAGAAAAGAAGCAATGGAAAATTATAGAATTATGAGAGAATGTGATAAAACTTTAAGAAAAATAAAAAAAATAAATGATGCAGAAAATGGAAAGAAGGGGGAATAAAATATGGCAAATAGTACTAAAAGCAAAGAAATAGAAGGAAATTTATCAAAAGCATTTGCTACAATAGATTTAGATTCTAAAGATTTACTATTTGAAAGAGTAAGAGCAATTAACGAAGAACGTGATGACTATGTTAACAAAAGAGCAATAGAATTAGCTTCAGATGAATATTTGCAAAGACATTTTAGAGATTTTGTCCCAGGAACACCAGACGAAAAAGCAACATTTATAAGAAGCCTTTCTTTAGAACGAAAAATTGATATAATTGCAGATTATACAATAGAAAGGCGAATATTTGAAGGAAACGAACAAGATAGAGTAAAATTAAGCGATATTTATAAGCATAAAAAAGAAAACAAATTACGTTATAAAGAACAAGCTCTTGAACTAATTAATATGTATGAGCGTATTCTAAAAGAAAATCAAACGAAAATTGATACATTAAAAGCAGACATTGAAACAACTAAATCTAATATAGCATCATCTGAGGCAAAATTACAAGAAATTATTGGTAAAGATGATGAAGCTTTGGCATATGCAGGGCGTCAAAGTACTAAATTTAATAAAGATAAAGCAATACAAGAAATGCAAAAAAATATAGCTAGTTTAAAAGCAAAGCTAAGCAAACAAGAAAAATTATTAACTGAATTACAAGAAATACAGTCAAAGTTTGAAGTAGAATTTGCAAATAGAAAAGCAGAGATTGAAATAGAACTACAAAAAGAGGAAATATATTTATATGATAGAGTAGCAAATAAAGAAAAATCTACTGATGATAGCCAAGAAAATACTAAATCTGATGAGACTAAAGAAAACGAAGACACACAAACTATTCTACAGCCAGCAAAACAAGTGGGGGATAGAAACATTGCTAAAGCAATGATGGACGATTTTTTTAATTTGTCTCCAGAAGACCAAAGAAAATTGCTAGACAGAATGGACAACCAAGGAATTCTAGACATGGCAAGAAAACTAGGACAAGTAAATAGAGCAAGATTTAATGTAATACTAAATGCTAGATTAGACGAATTAAAACAAGACAGTATTGATTTTAATGGTATTTCTATAACAAAACAAGAACTTAAGGATATGAAACATATTTCACCTGATAAACTAAAAGCAATAAGAGAAGAATTAGACACATTTAATAGCGAATTTGAAAATAAAAGTATAGATGAAATTGAAACATTTGAATCTAAATTACAATATGTTAGAATAGGAGCACTACTTTCCGAAACAGGAAGCCTTAGAGGAATAACGAGGTTCTTAGATGGAATTAGTTCTAAAGGAAATGGAAATGCTATATTCGAATTATCAAAATCTTTTGCAAGATATGCAGAAATAAAAAGACAAAGAACTTGCGAAAAAGACAACTGGGTAGATTCATTAAGAGCAGAAATAGGGAGAAAGCCAAAACATAAATTAGCTAAAGATGGAACTATACAACTAAATAGAGACCCAAATAAGAAAAGTAGATTTGAAGGTAGATCTGAAGATAGATAAAATTTGCTAAAAACGTTGACATTTTAAAGCGAAGATGATATAATTTAAACCGCTAATGCGTAAGCGTTAGCGGTTATATTTTTTATAAAAAAGAAAAGAGGTGAAATGAATTGCCAACAATTAACCAACTAGTTAGAAAAGGTAGAAAAACAAGTACAACAAAATCAACAGCTCCAGCTCTACAAAAAGGTTACAACTCTAAAAAGAAAAAACAAACTAATAACAGAGCACCACAAAAAAGAGGTGTATGTACAGTTGTTAAAACTGTAACTCCAAAAAAGCCTAACTCTGCTTTAAGAAAAGTTGCAAGGGTTAGACTTTCAAATGGATATGAAGTTACATCTTATATTCCAGGAATAGGACACAATCTACAAGAACATAGTGTTGTTTTAATTAGAGGTGGAAGGGTAAAAGATTTACCAGGTGTTAGATACCATATTATAAGAGGCACATTAGACACTGCTGGTGTTAAAGACAGAAACCAAGGTAGATCTAAATATGGAGCAAAACGTCCTAAAAAGTAATATTTAGGAATAAAAATAGTGCGAAATTATTGGTCAATTCATTTTAGAATAGATATAATTATGCACTATACTGAAAAATTTTCAGAGTACCTAGATACTTTTTTTAAGGTATCATATTTTAATTTAAAGGAGGGAAGAATAGTGCCAAGAAGAGGATATATTGCAAAAAGAGAAGTTTTACCAGATCCAATTTATAATAGCAAAGTTGTTACAAAATTAATTAACAATATTATGCTAGATGGTAAAAAAACTGTTGCACAAGGAATTGTATATGGAGCTTTTGATATTATTAAAGAAAAAGAACAAAAAGATCCATTAGAAGTTTTTGAAGCAGCATTAAACAATGTTATGCCAGTTTTAGAAGTTAAAGCAAGAAGAGTAGGTGGAGCAACATACCAAGTTCCAATTGAAATTAGACCTGAAAGAAGACAAACTCTTGGATTAAGATGGCTTGTAACTTATGCTAGAAATAGACATGAAAAAACAATGGCAGAAAAATTAGCTGGAGAAATTATAGATGCAGTTAACAGTAATGGTAATGCATTTAAGAAAAAAGAAGATACTCATAGAATGGCAGAGGCTAATAAAGCATTTGCTCATTACAAATGGTAAAATTTATATTATGTGTATATAAAAACAAAAAATAATATAAAAAGGAGGAAAAAAAGTAAAATGGCAGGAAGAGCGTATCCACTAGAAAGGACAAGAAACATAGGAATAATGGCTCACATTGATGCTGGTAAAACAACAACAACAGAGAGAATATTATTCTATACAGGAAAAACACATAAAATAGGAGAAGTTCACGAAGGTGAAGCTACTATGGACTGGATGGCACAAGAACAAGAAAGAGGAATAACAATTACATCTGCTGCAACAACATGCTTCTGGAGAGACAATAGAATTAATATTATTGACACACCAGGGCACGTAGATTTTACAGTAGAAGTTCAAAGATCTTTAAGAGTTCTTGATGGAGCCGTTACAGTTTTAGCAGCAAAAGGTGGTGTTCAGCCACAAACTGAAACTGTTTGGAGACAAGCCGACAAATATAAAGTTCCAAGAATGGTATATGTAAATAAAATGGATATTACTGGAGCAAATTTCATGCTTTGTGTTGAACAACTAAAAAATAGATTAAAAGCAAATGCTGTTCCAATTCAATTACCAATTGGCTCTGAAGACAACTTTAAGGGTATTGTTGATTTAATAAAAATGAAGGCATTTATCCATAAAGATGATTTAGGAAAAGAAATTGAAGAAACAGACATTCCACAAGAATTGATATCAGATGCTGAAAAATTTAGAAATCAAATGATAGAAGCAGCAGCAGACCAAGACGAAGAATTAATGATGAAATATTTAGATGGGGAAGAACCAACAGAAGACGAAATTAGAAAAGGACTAAGAATTGGAACTATTGCAAATAAAATTGTTCCAGTAACTTGTGGTTCTTCTTATAAAAACAAAGGAGTTCAAGAATTATTAAATGCGATTGTTGATTATATGCCATCACCATTAGACATTCCACATATTAAAGGAACAACACTAGATGGGGAAGAAACAGAAGCTAAAACTTCTGATGAAGCACCATTTGCAGCATTAGCATTTAAAATTGCTACTGACCCATTTGTTGGAAAACTTTGCTTCTTTAGAGTTTATTCTGGAACATTAGAGTCTGGGTCAACTGTTTTAAACTCAAGCAAAGATAAAAAAGAAAGAATTGGAAGAATTCTTCAAATGCACTCAAATCACAGAGAGGACATAGAAAAAGTATACTCTGGAGATATTGCAGCAGCTGTAGGATTAAAAGATGTTACAACTGGAAATACACTATGTGATCCAGAACATCCAATTATTTTGGAATCTATGGAATTCCCAGAACCAGTTATTGACATTGCAATTGAGCCTAAAGACAAAGCTGCACAAGAAAAAATGGGTATTGCTTTAGCAAAACTTGCTGAAGAAGATCCAACATTTAAAGCTTATACAAACCAAGAAACCGGCCAAACTATTATTGCTGGTATGGGTGAATTACATTTAGATATTATTGTTGATAGACTAAAAAGAGAATTTAAAGTAGAATGTAATGTAGGTAAACCACAGGTTGCTTATAAAGAAACAATCAGAAATAAAGTAAAAGTCCAAGGAAAATTTATTCGCCAATCTGGTGGTAAAGGACAATATGGTGATGTTTGGTTTGAAATGGAACCACTAGAGCCAGGCAAAGGAATTGAATTCGAAAGTAAAATTGTTGGTGGAGTAGTTCCAAAAGAATATATTAAACCAATTGAACAAGGAATGAGAGAAGCAGCAGAAAGTGGTGTTCTTGCGGGATATCCTGTTATTGATTTTAAAGTTTCATTAGTAGATGGTTCATACCATGAAGTTGACTCTTCTGAAATGGCATTTAAAATTGCTGCATCTATGGCATTCAAGGAAGGATGTAAACAAGCACATTCTGTTATATTAGAACCAATTATGAAAGTTGAAATAACAGTTCCAGAAGAATATATGGGAGACGTTATTGGAGATGTAAACTCTAGACGTGGTAGAATGGAAGGAATGGAAGCTAATGATGGAATGCAAGAAATTAGAGCTTATATTCCATTATCTGAAATGTTTGGATATGCAACAGACCTACGTTCTAAAACACAAGGTAGAGGATCTTATTCTATGGAGCCATCTCATTATGAAGAAGTTCCAAAATCAGTTTTAGAAAATATAGTATCAACAAGAAACAAAAAAGAAAATTAATTATAAATATACGTAATTTATTATAATAACAAAAACTAAGTTGCCTTTTACTAAAAAAATACATGAAAAATACTTGCAAAGTTACCAAAAATAGTATAAAATAACTATGCAAAATTAAATTTGTTATTAAATTTAAAAAAATAAAAAAAGAAGTACTGAATTTGGTAGATTATTATTAAATAAATTTAAAAACTAGTTTCCAACTTTAGACTTCTAAATTAAAAGGAGGAAAATTAAATGGCTAAAGCAAAATTTGAAAGAACAAAGCCACACGTTAACATTGGTACAATCGGACATGTTGACCATGGTAAAACAACAACAACAGCAGCTATTACAAAATGGCTAGGATTATTAGGAAAAGCTCAATATACAGCTTATGATCAAATTGATGGAGCACCAGAAGAAAAAGCAAGAGGTATTACAATTAATACAGCTCATGTTGAATATGAAACAGAAAAAAGACATTATGCACATGTTGACTGCCCAGGTCACGCAGACTATGTAAAAAACATGATTACAGGTGCTGCACAAATGGATGGAGCTATACTTGTAGTTTCAGCAGCTGATGGTCCAATGCCTCAAACAAGAGAGCATATACTATTAGCAAGACAAGTTGGAGTTAAATATATCGTAGTTTACCTAAATAAATGCGATATGGTTGATGATCCAGAATTACTAGAATTAGTTGAAATGGAAGTTAGAGACTTACTTTCTAAATATGACTTCCCAGGAGACGAAATTCCAATTATTAAAGGATCTTCTTTAAAAGTTTTAGAATCTACATCAACAGATCCAAATGCACCAGAATATCAATGTATGAAAGAATTAATGGATGCAGTAGATTCTTACATTCCTACACCAGAAAGACCAACAGATCAACCATTCTTAATGCCAGTTGAAGACGTATTTACAATTACAGGACGTGGTACAGTTGCAACAGGTAGAGTAGAAAGAGGAGTTGTAAAAGTTTCTGATGAAGTTGAACTTATTGGACTATCAAAAGAAAGAAAGAAAACAGTTGTAACAGGTGTTGAAATGTTCAGAAAATTATTAGACCAAGCAGAAGCTGGAGATAATATTGGTGTTCTATTAAGAGGTATTGATAGAAAAGAAATTGAAAGAGGTCAAGTTTTAGCAAAACCAGGAACAATTAATCCACATACAAAATTTAAAGCAGAAGTTTATATCCTAACAAAAGAAGAAGGTGGACGTCATACCCCATTCTTTAATGGTTATAGACCACAATTCTATTTCAGAACAACAGACGTTACAGGAGTTATTGAATTACCTGCTGGAACAGAAATGGTTATGCCAGGGGATAATGTAACAATGACAATTGAATTAATTACACCAATTGCTATTGAAAAAGGATTAAGATTTGCTATCCGTGAAGGCGGCAGAACAGTAGGTTCTGGTATTGTTTCAGAAATAATTGGATAATAAAACAAATAAAAAAATAAGCTGTTACTATTTGGTAATGGCTTATTTTTATTTGCTTTGCAAAATTTACTTGTACTCCATGGTCAAAATGTAAAAAAACTATTGCTTTTTTAATATTATCATAATAAAATAAATTTGTTAAAATAAAATAGCTATATAATCTATTAATATAAGAAAGGATATGAATAAAATGACTATTATATTAGATGCTATGGGTGGAGACAATGCACCAGATGAAGTTATAAAGGGTGCTGTTAAAGCAATTAACGAGATTGAAGCAGATATACTATTAGTAGGAAATGAAAATGTTATTTTATCCAAAATAAAAGATTTTTACGGAAAAAATTCAATAGAGGATGTTTCACAAAAATTAAAAATATATAATTCTACAGAAGAAATCACCATGGAGGACATTCCTACAGATGCAATTAAACATAAAAAAGATTCTTCTATGGTAGTAGGATTTAATCTTCTAAAAGAAGGAAAAGGAGATGTATTTATTTCAGCTGGAAATTCAGGGGCTCTATTAACAGGAGCCACTATATTGGTAGGAAGAATAAAAGGAATTGATAGACCAGCTATTGCCCCAATGCTTCCTGCATATAAAAAAGGTTTAATGCTAATGGATGCTGGGGCTAATACAAATTGTAAACCAATTAATTTGGTACAATTTGCACAAATGGCTACAATTTATTTAAAAAATACTTATGGTATTGAAAAACCAGTTATTCGGACTATTGAACATAGGAACTGAACCAACAAAGGGAAATGAACTAATAAAAGAAACATATAAACTATTGAGTGAAAACCAAAAAGAGTATGGAATTAATTTTGTAGGAAATATAGAAGGAAGAGATGCATTTAATGGAAAGATAGATGCCTTAATTACAGATGGATTTACAGGAAACGTATTTTTAAAAACTGTAGAAGGGTTTGGCAAATTAGTAAAGAAAAGTCTAACAGAAAGTCTAAAGAAAAATATATTTAGCATTCTTGGGGCATTGCCAGCACTTCCTGCAATTAATCGTTTTAAAAAGACCATGGATTATAAAGAATATGGAGGAGCATTATTCTTAGGAGTAAAAAAACCAGTAGTTAAAGCACATGGAAGTAGTGATGAGTACTTATTCTATTTTACTATTAAACAAGCAGAAAATTTTGTAAAGAGTAAGGCAGTAGAAAATATGAAAACAGAATTTGAAAAGATTCGGTAAAAATTTAAAATAAATATTGACTTTTTTTATAACATATATTATTGTGTATACATACTAAGTGATATTAAATTTAAAAATATAATAGAAAACTACGAGGGGAGGTGAACTTATTATTATGAGTTCAGAAGAAGTTTTTGAAAAAGTAAAAGATATTATTGTAGAACAATTAGGAGTAGCAGATACAGCTGTAACAAGAGAGGCATCTTTTATAGATGATTTAGGAGCAGATTCTTTAGACATTGTAGAATTAGTAATGGCATTAGAAGAAGAATTTGATATGGAAATTCCAGATGCTGATGCTGAAAAGGTTGTAACTGTAGGAGATGTTGTTGATTATATTAAAGAAAATGTTTAATACAAATTAGGCGGCGGTTACGCCGCTTTTTGTTAAACTTTTAGAAAATTTAGAAAGGATAAAAAACAATTATGCATATAGAGGAATTAGAAAAAAAATTAAATCTACATTTTTCAAATAAAAAATTAATTGAAAAAGCATTAACACATACATCTTATGCTTATGAAAACCATTTAGAAAGCAATGAAAAATTGGAGTTCCTAGGAGATGCAATACTTGAGTTTATAGTAAGCGATTTCTTATTTGAAAATTATAAAAATTTATCAGAAGGAGAAATGACTAAAGTTAGAGCTACAGCAGTATGCGAAGATAGCCTATATGAAATAGCATGTAAGCATAATTTTAGTGATTTCTTAAACTTAGGAAAAAGCGAAGCAAATGGAGGAAAAATTAAAAAGACGATTTTAGCAGATAGTGTAGAAGCTGTTATTGCAGCAATTTTTTTGGACTTAGGATTGGATAAAGTAAAAGAATTTATTTTAAAAAATTTAAAAGATACAATTTGCCTAGCGAGTAAAAATGTAGGAAATAAAGATTATAAAACAGTATTACAGGAAAAACTGCAAGAAAATGGAGATATAGATATAAAATATGTTACTATTAAAGAAGAAGGACCGGATCATGACAAAACATTTACAGTAAGTCTAACTGTTGCAGGAAAAGAAGTTTCTATAGGAAAAGGACATAGCAAAAAAGAAGCAGAAATGAAAGCAGCAGAGTCGGCATTGCAAAAAATGTAGAATGCAAGAAAAAAGCAATTTAATAATTATTTTAATATAAGCAAAAAGGAGAAAACTATGAAACAACATTATATTATACCAATATTTGTACCACATTTGGGCTGCCAAAATGATTGCATTTTTTGTAATCAAAAAAGTATTAGTGGGGAACAAAGAGAAGTCTCAGCAAAAGAAGTAAAAGAACAAATCGAATTTTATTTAAAAAGTTTTAAAAACAAAGAAAATGCAATTGTAGAGGTAGCTTTTTTTGGAGGAAGTTTTACAGGTATTCCACAAATAAAACAAGAAGAATTGCTACAGACCGTACAAGAATATATAAAAAATGGGCAGGTAGATAGTATTAGAGTTTCAACAAGACCAGATTATATTAATAAAGAAATATTAAAACTATTAAAAAGATATAAAGTACATACAATTGAACTAGGAGTACAATCTTCTAATGATTATATTTTAAAAAGAAGTAAAAGAGGTCATACATTTGAAGATGTAAAAAAAGCATCTAAATTAATTAGAAAAAATGGTTTTTGCTTAGGACACCAGATGATGGTGGGTTTACCAGAAAGCACAAGACTAGATGAACTTAATACGGCTAAGGATTTAGCTAAACTAAAGCCTAAAATTGTAAGAATTTATCCAGTACTGGTAATTAAAAATACTCGGACTAGCTAAAGAATTTGAAAAAGGAGAATATGAACCACTTACAGTAGAACAAGCAGTAGAAATATGTAAAGAACTGGATTACTTTTTTAAAAGGAAAAAAATTAATGTTATTAGAATAGGATTGCAAAATACAGATATTATTTCACAACCTGAAGATGTAAAAAGCGAGGTTATGGCAGGACCGTATCATGCAGCTTTTGGACAATTAGTTGAAGATGCAATTTGGTATGATAATATTCTAGAAAAAATAAAGGCTTTTAATGTAAAAGTAAAGGAAGTGGAAGTTCAAGTAAATCCACGGAAATGTAAACAATGTAATAGGACACAAAAAAGAGAACCTCAATAAACTAAAAGAACTATATGATGTAGATGTAAAAATAAAAAAAGAAGATACACAAAAGGAACGGAAAATTTGAAATAAAAATACTAAAAACATATACGGATTTTTTAGAAGAAAGTTTAAAATAGTAAATTACATAAAAGCAAAATGTATAAAATCCATATAACCACCAATACTAAGATTGGTGGTTATATGAATTTTACGGCAATAAGAATAATAATTAAACTAAAAAGGTTTTTTGTTGAATTATTACAAATTTTAATTGGAACTGCAATTATGGCAACAGCAACATCATTATTTTTATTACCAAATCAGTTATCTTCTGGTGGTTTTTCTGGAATTGCTACTATTTTATATTACTTATTTAAGTTTCCTATGGGAGTTACAATTCTAGCATTAAATATCCCATTGTTTATTTTTTCAATTTTTAAAAATGGAAGAAAATTTTTTTTAAAAGCACTTTTAGGAACAGTTTTTTTATCTTTTTTTATTGATTTAATTGACAAATATCAACCTCTTACACATGATAGGCTATTAGCATGTATATATGGAGGAATATTAATGGGAGTGGGGACTGCTATTATTCTAAAAGCAAGTGCATCAACAGGAGGAACGGATTTACTAGCACAAATTACTAGAAAATATAAACCAGAATTTAGAACAGGAACCCTAATTACTATATTTGATATTATAATAGTAGGATTAAATATTTTCTTTTTTAAGGAAATAGAAATAGGATTGTATTCAGCAATAACAATTTATATAATGGGAAAAGTTATAGATGTCTTTTTTGAAGGAATATATTTTACTAAAATGATGTATATTGTTTCAGAAAAATATGAAGAAATTGCAACTGGCATACAAATTAATGCACGGAAGAGGGGTAACTGGAATACATGCAAAAGGGATGTATTCTAGTAAACCAAAGATGTTATTATTATGTGCTGTATCAAGAGGGGAAGTAGGACAAGTAAAAAAAATTGTAAAAGAAATTGATAATAATGCATTTATTATTATAACAAATGCAAGAGAAGTATTAGGAAAAGGATTTAAAAATATTTATTTTTAATATGCTTAAAAGCTAACATTGTATTTACATTTGTTATATGATAAAATTATAAAATAATAAAATGAAGGAGATTATCAATGAAAGAACAAATTTATATAATAGAAAGTCAAGAATCTTTTTGCCTAAAACATATTTTTGAATGTGGACAATGTTTTAGATGGAATATAGAAGAAGATGGAAGTTATACTGGTGTTTTTAAAAATAATGTATGTAATGTAAAGCAAAAAAATAATAAAATTATATTTAATGGAATTTGGGAAAATGATGCTAGAAAAATTATTTACCATTATTTTGACTTAGAAAGAAATTACGAATCAATAAAGGAGCAACTATCATTAGTAGATAAAAATGTTGCTCAAAGCATTAAATATGGAAATGGAATTAGACTTTTAAACCAAGATTTATGGGAAACACTTATTTCTTTTATTATTTCTGCTAACAATAATATTCCAAGAATTAAAAAAATTATAGAAAATTTATCAAGAAGCTATGGAAAAGAAATTATTTGGAACAATAAAAAATATTATACTTTTCCTAGCCCAAAAGAATTGTCAGTAGCAAGTATATTAGACTTAAGAAATTTAGGATTAGGTTTTAGGGATAAATATATTTATAAAGTTACACAAATGATAAATAATGAAGAGTTTTCACTAGAAGAATTAAAAAACATAGCAAATGTTAATGAATTAAGAAAAAAATTAATGAAATTACCGGGAGTGGGAGAAAAAGTAGCAGATTGTGTTATGCTATTTTCAGACTTAAAAAAACTAGAAGTATTTCCAATTGATGTATGGGTTAGGCGTGTAATGAATGAACTATACATAAAAGATACAAATGAAAAAAATGTACATAATGAGCAAATTAGAAAATTAGCAGAACAAAAATACAAAGGACTAGCAGGTATAGCACAGCAATATTTATTTTACTGGAAAAGGGAAGCATAGTTATTTAAAAATTATTAAAACTAGGAGAAAAAAATGAGTTTAAAAATTGTTTATGGTAGAGCAGGAACAGGAAAAACTAGTTTTTGCTTTAATGAAATAAAAAAACAAATAAAAACAGAAAAAGTATATATTATAACACCTGAACAATTTTCTTTTACAGCAGAAAAAAACTTATTAACAACAATTGGAAATAGTTCAATTAATGCAGAAGTAATTACTTTTCAACGTATAGCATATAGAGTTATAACAACAACACAAGGAATAAAAGAAGAAATTTTAGACGATAGTGCAAAACAAATATTGCTATATTCTATTTTATTAGATAAAAAAGAGAATTTAAGATTTCTAGGCAACTCTGAAGAAAACAATGAACTACTTTTTAATACGATTACAGAACTAAAAAAACATAATATTACAACAAATAAACTTCAAGAAGGAATAGAAAAAACAAAAGATAATTATTTAAAATTTAAATTACAAGATATAAATACAATTTATTCCTGCTATGAGGAAAAATTAAAAAATACATATTTAGATTCTGACGACTTATTAACAAAAATTGTAGGTAATATAGAAAATAGTAACATGTTTCAAAATAGTATAATTTATATAGACGAATTTATTGGTTTTACACCACAAGAATATAAGATTATAGAAGTTTTATTAAGTATCGCAAAAGAAGTAATTGTAACAGTTAGTAGTGACAATATATTAAATACGCAAAAAAATATGTTCTACTCAAATAATAAAACTGCTCAAAAATTAATAAAACTTGCTAACGGTATAAATATACCTACTGAAACAATTTTTTTAGAAAAAACATATAGATTTAAAAATGATGAAATAAAAAAATTAGAAAAAAATTTATATAGTTTCAACTATTCTAAGTACGAAGAAGAACCAAAACAAATTACTTTAAAACTATTACAAAACCCATATAAAGAAATAGAAAATGTGGCAAATGAAATTGACAAAAAAGTAAGAAAAGAAGGCTATACCTATAAAGATATTGCAATAATAACTAAAAATATACATATTTATCAAAAAATAATAAAAGCTATTTTTTATAAATATGGAATACCTGTTTTTATTGATGAAAAAAAAGATTTAAGCCAAAATATTTTTATCCAATATATATTATCTGTTTTAGCAATTTTTAGTAAAAGCTGGTCACATGAATCTGTATTTTCTAGTCTAAAGACAGGATTTTACAATTTAGAAGAAGAAGAAATATTTAATTTAGAAAACTATTGCATAAAATGGGGTATAAAAGGCAAGAAGTGGTATGAAAAGGATTGGGATTTTGGAGAAAACCAAGACGAAAAAGAATACTGGAATAATCTAAGAAGAAAAATAGTAGAACCATTACTTGATTTTAAAACTGAGTTAAATCGTGCAAAAACAGCAAAAGAAATTACTGTTAAGCTTTATCAATTTATAAAAGAAAACGAAATAGAAAATAAATTGAATAAAAAAATTTCTCAAATGAATAAACAAGGACGAGTTGAAATGGCAAACGAATATGCATCTAGTGCAAATATTTTAATTAATATTTTAAATAGTATAGTTGCATTATTAGGAGAAAAACGTACTTCCTTTGAAAAATACTATCAGTTATTAAAAGTTGGATGTACAGGAGACGTTTTGGGAAATATACCTGCAACATTAGACCAAGTAATTGTTGGAAGTATAGATAGAACTAGGACTTATTCTATTAAAATAGCTTATATAATAGGAGTAAATGATGGCGAATTTCCTAGTAATAATTTGCCAGAAGGTTTTTTAAACGATAAAGATAGAATTAGCTTATTAGAAAATGGACTAGAACTTGCAAAAACTACAGAAGATTTACTATATGAAGAACAATTTAACATTTATAAGGCTTTTAGCAGTGCCAAAAATGAATTGCATGTTTCTTATGTTTCTCAAGATTCACAGGGAAATTCAAAAAGACCATCTGTTTTAATCTATAAAATTAAAAAAATATTTCCTAATTTAAAGGAACAAAGCAAATTAATTGAAGAAGAATTTAACATAGGAAATAAAACTGTAACATTTGACTACTTATTAAAAGCTATTAGAAAAATTTATCAAGGAGAAGACTTAGATAATATATGGTACGAGATATACCAATTTTACAAACAAGATAATGATTATAACCAAAAATTAAAACACTATATGGAGGTTATTAATAATATAGGTAAAACAGAACAAATTAATGAAGAAAATATAATAAAGCTATATGGAAATACATTAAAAACAAGTGTGTCAAAATTAGAACAATATAGAAAATGCCCATTTTCTTTTTATCTAAAATATGGATTGCAATTAAAAGAAAAAGAAGAGTTACAACTACGAACAATAGATACCGGCTCTTTTATGCATGAGGTAATTAATTTATTTTTCCAATACATAGAAGAAAATAATATAGAAATAAAAAAAATAGAAGAAAAGCAATTAAAAGAAATTGTAGAAAATATTATAAACAATTTATTGACAATGAAAAAAAATTATATTTTTTCTAGTACACCAAAATTTATTAATTTAACTAACAGACTAAAAAAAGTGGTAACACAGAGCTTATTCTACATTATATACCAGTTACAAGTAAGTGATTTCCAAGTAGCAGGAACAGAAGTTGAATTTAAAAAAGATTCTGTATATGAGCCAATTATTATGGAACTAAGTAATGGAAAAAAAATTGAAATAACTGGTAAAATTGATAGAGTTGATATTGCAAAAGATGATAAAGGAAAATACTTAAGAATTATTGATTATAAATCTTCTGCTAAAGACATTGATTTTAACGAAATTTATCTTGGACTACAATTACAACTATTAACTTATATGGATGCTGCAACTAAAATTGAAAATGCAATACCAGCAGGAGCACTTTATTTTGGGTTGATAGAAGACATTATAAAATCTAATAGAAACTTATCGGATGAGGAAATAAAAGAAAAGATAATAAAACAATTTAAAATGGAAGGAATTATTTTAGCAGATATTAATGTAATTAGAATGATGGACAAACATATTGATAAAGGATATTCTAACATTATTCCAGCATATATTGATAAAGATGGGAATTTAAACGATACTCGTTCTAGTACTGTAACAAAGGAACAATTTGAGAGTCTGCAAAGATACATAAAAAAACTAATTAGACAAATTAGCAAAGAAATATTGAATGGAAATATAGAAATTAAACCATATTATAATAGCAAAAACAGAAAAAGTTCATGTCAGTACTGTTGCTATAAAAGCATTTGTAATTTTAATCCACTAGTAAATAAATACTTATATAGTAAAAATTTACCAAAACAAGAAATATTTGAAAAAATTAAAGAATAGAGTAATTAAATACGTAACAATAAAAAAATTTAGAAAGGACGACTTTATATGAAAGACTTAACTAATGAAAATGTAATCCAACAAGAGAAGAATGGAATTGAATATCTACAATTTAGAAAATTATTAGAATACCCAGAACTAAAACATATGTATGTATTAAAAAATACAAATATGAACTTCGCATTAGAAAATGGAAATAAAGAAAAACTATGCGATAATTATCGTAGAGTATGTGAACTAGAAGAAATTGATTTTAGAAATATTGTAAAGTCTTCTCAAGCTCATACGGATAAAATAAAATGTATTTGTAAAAAAGTTTTACAAAACCAACCAGATATGTATATTCCAGAATTAAACAATATAGATGGTTTAATTACTAATAAGAAAAATATTGTTTTAAGCACAACTAATGCTGACTGCATTTTATTGATTATGTATGATACAAAAAATAAAGTAATTGCTAATATTCATTCAGGCTGGAGAGGAACTTTTCAAAAAATTGCTCAAAAAGCAGTAAAAAAAATGCAAATAGAATATGGAACAAAGCCAAAAGATATTATTTGTTGTATGAGCCCATCTATTGCTAAATGCTGTTTTGAAGTGGAAGAAGATGTAAAAAATAAATGTGAAGAAATTTTTTCTAATACAGGAAGAATACAAGAAATAATATTAGATGGTGGTTATAAAAATGGAGCAAAAAAATATTATATTGATACAATATTAATTAATAAAATTATGCTAGAAGAAATAGGACTACAACCTACAAATATTATTTCAAGTGATATTTGTAGCCTATGTAATCATGAGCAAATTCGTTCAAAAAGAGCAGAAGGAGAAAATTATGGAACCAGTACAATGTTAATAACTCTTGTGTAATTAATTAAAAATATATATAAGCCATAAATAGAATAGGAGAAGTGTTTATATGTACAATACATTAGAAGAATTAGAAAAAGCAACAATTGGTTGTAAAAAATGTAAATTATATTCAAACAGAACAAATATTGTATTTGGAACAGGAAATAAAAATGCACAAGTTATGTTTATAGGAGAAGGACCAGGAGCTGACGAAGATATTCAAGGAGTGCCTTTTGTGGGGAAAGCGGGAAAACTTATGAATCAGGCATTTATTGGTTTAGGAATAAACCGACAGGAGGTTTATATTGCAAATATTGTAAAATGTAGACCACCAGGAAATAGAAACCCAGAACATGATGAAGCAATAGCATGCATGGATTATTTAAGATGGCAAGTAATGCTAGTAAAACCTAAAATAATTGTTTTATTAGGCAGTATTGCACTAAAAAACATACTAGGAGAAGAATACAAAATTACGGCATCACGTGGAAAATGGTTTGAAAAAAATGGAATACTCTATTTGCCTACATGGCACCCAGCAGCCCTTTTAAGAGATGAGGCAAAGAAAATTGATTTTTGGAAAGACTTAAAAAGCCTAAATGAAAAAATAACTGATTTAGCAGAAAAGGAGAAACAAAATGGATAAACTAAGGATACAAAACATAAAAGAAAAAGCTAATAGATGTTTACAATGTAAAACAAAACCTTGCATGAATGGATGCCCATTAGAGAACAACATTCCTCAGTTTATTGCCTATGTAAGGAATGAAGAATACAAGAAAGCATATGAAGTATTAGAACAAACTACAATAATGCCATTTATTTGTGGAAGAATTTGCCCTAAAAGTAAACAATGCCAAGGGCAATGCATTAGGGGAATTAAAGGAGAACCTGTTAGCATTGGAGATATAGAAGCACTAATCGGAGATATTGCAATAAAAAATAAATGGTACATAGAAAAAAGAAATAAGAATAATGGAAAAACTGTAGCAATTATAGGAGCTGGACCTGCAGGAATTAATTGTAGTATTGAGTTGGCAAGACAAGGCTATACTATAGACTTATATGAAAAACAGAACAAAATTGGTGGAATCTTGCGTTATGGAATACCAGATTTTAGACTAAATAAAAGTTATATAGATATTTTACAAGAAAAGCTATTGGGATTAGATGTAACAATATATAATAATAAAATGTTGGGAAGAGATTTTACTATTCCTGATTTAATTAAAAAATATAATTATGTAATTTTAGATATAGGAGCTAATTGTTCTTGCAAAATGAATATTAAAGGGGAACAATTACCAAATGTATTAGGAGCAAATGAATTACTAGAATATCAAAACCACCCAGATTATATAAACAAAAAAGTAATCATAATTGGTGGAGGCAATGTAGCAATTGATATGGCTAGAGTGGCAAAACAAAAAGGAGCAAAAGAAGTAAAAGTTTTTTATAGAAGAGCAAGAAAACAAATGCCAGCAGAAGACATCGAAATAGAACAAGCAATTCAAGAAGGAATTGAATTTTTATACCAAGTAAATGTAAAAGAAATTTATGCAAATAAAATAATATGTAGCAGGAATTTGTTATTAAAAAAAGAAGGAGAACAAAGAGAAACACCAATAGAAATAGAAAATAGTGAGTTTAAAATAGAAGCGGACTATGTAATTATGGCAATAGGCTCAAAACTAAATAATAACATAATTGAACAAGGAATAGTGTTAAACAGTAATGGATATATTAAAGTAGATGATAATTTTATGACGAATATAAAAAATGTGTATGCAATAGGAGATTGCATAGGAAATAAATCAACAGTTGCATGGGCAGCAAGAACCGGAAGAGATTTAGCAAAAAAAATTTCCCTTTTAGAATAAATAACTAAAAGGGATTTATAATAATTCTTTTCTTTTAAAAACTCCTAATCTATAAATAATACGCCTAAATAATGAAAAAGCTCCTTTTGTATTGCTTAGTAAAGTAATGTCTTTTGTAAATTCTTTTTGAAGTACATCAATAGAGGATTGCTCTATTTGACGTTTCTTTTTTTCTAGTTCTTCCATTGCCTTACAATAGAACTCATTGTAAAAAGTGTAAGAATCATTAGAAGCAATAAAATTTCTAAAATTATAGAGCTTTGACTTAAATTTACTAATAGCTTCTAATGTTTTTATTTCGTTAAATTCTTTAGAAAAGAAATAAGAAATAATTCTATTTTGGGTTGATAAAAATAAATTACTTATTTCGTTTTTGTATTTTTCAATTATAATATTTAACTTCCTAGTTTTTTTAATATTAGCTTCATAGTGAGATAAAAGGTTAATATAATATTCTAATTCATTTTCTAGATTTAACATTTTGTCTAGATTATTTTTAACTTTGTAAAAAGTTGTATTATCTGAAAGTGTAATAAAAGTATTTTTAAAAATATCATCACCATATAAAGTACTGTGGTAAAGAGGATATGTTCCAGTAAAATAACATACTTGTGACAATATAGCACATTCTAATGGATAATAAGTTGGACTTATTGTCTTTAAATTTAAATTATAATATTTTACATCTTCATAATAGTTCTTTAACCCCTCACATGTCATTAATTGAACAGCAGCCTCATTTAAACCGATACCATTATTACCGAGAAATTTCATATAAACCAAGACGTGATAGATTACCTTTTGAATCATAAACTTCTTGTAAATAATGAATGCATTCATGCAAAGAAAACATATTAATATTATTCAAATCAAAACTGGAATTAAAATAAATAGACTTATTTTTATAAAAATATCTTGCGCCAATGGAATTGTCTTCAAAATTAGCTAAATACATATTTAAATTACAAATTTCTATAAATAGATCATTAGATAAAAAGCCATGTTCAGGAAATGTAGAACATAGAGTACTAGAAATTTTACTTGCAATGGAATTTACTCTTAAGGTATCTAATTTTTGTATAACTTCAATACCTTCTTTTCTTAAAGTAGATTGAATGCTCATTTGTAACTCCTTTAAATCTATTATTTATATTATATACCAAAAATTAATTTAAAATATTTCAAATAAATTAAAAAAACATTACAATTCTATTACAAATATAAAAAATAAAATGTAAATAAAACGTAATATAATATTAAATAATTTTAAATTTAATAATTCCGCAAACATTAGTAGTGCAAGTATATTGCAATATAAAATAGATACTATTGACATAAAAAATACGATAAATATAATTGAAAATAGGAATATGAATTCGAGAGGGCAAAATGAAAACTAAGCTCGCAAAAAAAGTAATATTTTTATTTTTACTATTAAGCTTTATTATATTTTATAATTATGCTTATACTATAAATATCTTGAAAAAGTAAAATATAGTTATGAATATCAAAGATAGCTAGAATTGATAACAGTGGAGGAATAAGCGTAACAGACTTAATAAGAGCAAAAAGAGCTTTAGTAAAGATTGAAGAATTTTAATGGAAAAAATTAAATATAAAAAAAGTAAAAAAATGTTGATTTAATTTTATTTATGTTATATACTAAACATATAAATATATAAGATTTAGGAAGGAAAGAAAAAACGTATGAAAAAGATAGCATTGTCAACAATAATAGCACTTCTAATAACATTAGTTTTTATTACTGTAAGTTTAGCTGCAACATATAGTGTAAAAATAACTTTAAAAGATGAATTATCAGCTGATATTGCACAAGGAAGAACCATAACATTTTTAATTAAATTAAGTGACATAGATGTTGAGGATGGAATTGGAGCAATCTCTGGGAAATTTGAATACGATACAAATGTTTTTGAAAAAATAGTAGCAGCAGATATAAAAGCAAGTGATGGATGGGGAAGCATTTCTTATAACGACATAGAAGGAAACCCACAACAAGGCTATTTTGTTACAGAAAGATCTGCAGGAGACTCTGTAATAGAAAATAATGATTTAATGGAAATAACAGCTACTGTAAGAACAAATGCACCAACAGGAAGAACAGAGATTAAAATAAGCAACATTACTGCATCAAATGGAAATGAAGACACCACAATTGCTGATGTACTAGCTTCCATTACAATTGTAGGAAAGCAATCAATCGGCAATCCAAACGATAATAATACAAACAATAATAATACAAACAATAACAATACAAACAATAACAATACAAACAATAACAACACAAATAATAACAACACAAATAACAATATAGATAATAATGCAACAACAAACGAGACAATCCCTCACACAGGAATTAAAGACTATACAATGCCTTTTATACTAATCTTTTTGGGAGTAGCAGTTATATCATATATTCGTTATAAAAAAATTAAAAACATTTAATTAAAAGAGCTTCTGCTCTTTTAATTTATTAAATTAGGAGTGACATATGAAAAAAGGTTTAGTTATTTTTACAATTATTACTTTAATTACAGTTATATCATTACCTGTATTTGCATCAGCATATACAGTAAAAATATTAACACAAGGTTCTAATCAAATAAATTTAGGAGATACTGTTACATTTATTGTACAAATAAATAATATAGACGAACAATATGGTGTAGGGGCAATTTCTGGGAAAATAGAATATAATAAATCTATTTTCGAATTAATTAAATCAAACGATATTACTCCAGGAGAAGGATGGGGCTCTATTTCTTTTAATGACATAGAAGACAATTCACAATATGGTTCATTTGTTACAGAAAGAAGTTCTGGAGATATTATTACAAATGATAATGAACTAATGAAAATTACAGCAAAAGTTAAAAATGATGCAATGCCAGGAGCCACAACAATAAAAATAACAAATTTAAGTGCTTCAGATGGAAACGATGATTTTACTACAGAAGATGTTTCTTTGTCTGTAACAATAGTTAAAAATGAACCTGATGACGACAACAATAATGACGACAACAATAATGACAACAACAATAATGACGACAATAATAACGACAACAATAATAACGACAACAATAATAACGACAACAATAATGACGACAACAATAATGACAACAACAATAATGACAACAACAATAATGACGACAATAATAATGATAACAATAATAATGACGACAATAATAATGATAACAATAATAACGACAACAATAATGACGACAACAATAATGACGACAACAATAATGGCGACGACAATAATAATGATAACAATAATAACGACAACAATAATGGCGACGACAATAATAATGATAACAATAATAACAACAATAATAATGACGATAACAATAATGATGACAACAATAATGATGACAACAATAATGAAAATACTCCAGCAGATGGAAAACTCCCATATGCGGGTATAGAAGATTATATTATACCAACAATACTTATTTTATGTGTAGTAGGGATTACATCATATATTCGTTATAAAAAAATTTAAAATATTAAAAAACAAGCAATGAACAATTATAATGTTTATTGCTTGTTTTTTAATAAAACTAAGAATTTATTTTATTACAATATTATAAATTTTATTTTTAACATAAATTTCTTTTATTACATTTTTATCTTTTAATAAATCTTTAATAACAGAAAGTTCATGAACAAGCTCATTAACTTTTTCTTGCGTAGAATTAATTGGAGCAGAAATAGTAGCTTTTACTTTTCCATTAATTTGTATAGGAATTTCAATTTCGTCTTCTAATGTTTTACTTTCATCATAAGCTGGCCAAGGCTCATATGCAATAGAAGTATTATGCCCCAAATAACTCCACAATTCCTCTGCTATATGAGGTGCAATTGGATTTAATAGTTTTAAGAAACTCTCAGCATATAACTTTGGAAAAGAATTTGACTTATAAACAGCATTAATAAAAATCATCATTTGACTAATAGCAGTATTAAAGAACATATTTTCATAATCAATAGTTACTTTTTTTACAGTAAAATGGTATATTCTATCTAAACTTTCATTAGAATTATCTACTATTGGAACTATATTTTCTGTAAATAATCTCCAAACTCTATCTAAAAACTTCTTAGCGCCTTCAATTCCATTTGGATCCCATGGCTTGGTAGCATCAATTGGTCCCATGAACATTTCATATAATCTTAAGGAATCTGCCCCATATTTTTTAACAATATCATCTGGATTTATAACATTTCCTCTAGATTTACTCATTTTTTCTCCATTTGTACCTAAAATCATTCCTTGATGACGGAGTTTCATAAATGGCTCTTTTACAGGAACAATACCTTTATTGTATAAATAGTTATTCCAAAATCTTGAATATAATAAGTGACCTACCGAATGCTCTGGACCACCAACGTAAAGATCAACTGGTAACCAATGAGCTAATAACTTAGAATTAGCAATTTTTTCATCATTATGTGGGTCAATGTATCTTAAAAAATACCAACTAGAACCTGCACTACCAGGCATAGTGCTTGTTTCTCTTTTGGCTGGTTTGCCATCTACAGTAGTATTAAGCCATTGAGTAGCTTTTTCTAAAGGAGAAGCCCCATTTTTAGAAGGCTTATAGTCAGTTAATTTTGGTAAGACTAAAGGCAACTCAGAATCTGGAATTGCAATAGTATTTTCTCCAATAAATATTATTGGAATTGGTTCTCCCCAATATCTTTGTCTTGAAAAAATCCATTCTCTTAATTTATAATTAATTTTTTTTGAACCAACATGATTTTGCTCTAACCAAGAAGTTATTTTATCAATAGCATCTTGTTTGTTTAAACCATTTAAAAAACCAGAATTAATGTGAATCCCATCATCTACATAAGCCTTATTTTCAATAGACCCTCCTTCTATAACAGGAATGATTTCTAAATTAAATTTTTTTGCAAAATCATAATCTCTTTCATCATGTGCAGGCACAGCCATAATAGCACCAGTACCATATGTTGACAATACATAGTCTGAAATCCAAATAGGAATTTTTTTATTATTTACAGGATTTATAGCATAAGCTCCCGTAAAACAACCGGTTTTTTCTTTATTTAATTCTGTCCTTTCTAAGTCAGACTTTGCAGCAGCAATAGACTTATATTCTTCAACAGCTTTTTTATAACTTGCAGAAGTAATTTCGTCTACTAACTTATGTTCTGGAGAAAGAACGCAGTATGTAGCACCAAATAAAGTATCTGCTCTTGTTGTAAATACTGTAAAAGATTTATTACTTCCATCTACTCTAAAATCTACTTCTGCGCCAACAGATTTTCCAATCCAATTTCTCTGTATTTCTTTTGTAGACTCAGGCCAATCTAAATCTTCTAATCCATCTAATAAAGTTTCTGCATATTTAGGAATATCTAAAACCCATTGTTTCATGTTCTTACGAACGACAGGGAAACCGCCTCTTTCACTTTTACCATTTATAACTTCATCATTAGCAAGAACAGTACCTAGTTCTTCGCACCAATTAACAGGCATATTTACAAGTTTTGCAAGACCGTCTTGAAACAATTGCTTAAAAATCCACTGTGTCCATTTATAATATTGGGGATCGGCTGTTGAAATTTCCTTTGACCAATCAAAAGAAAAACCTAACATTTTTAGTTGCTTTTTAAATGTTGCAATATTGTTAGCAGTAAAACCATCAGGATGATTACCAGTATTAATAGCATATTGCTCAGCTGGAAGACCAAAAGCGTCCCAGCCCATTGGATGCAATACATTATAACCTTGCATTCTTTTCATTCTCGAAATAATATCTGTTGCTGTATATCCCTCTGGATGACCAACATGTAAGCCTTGCCCAGAAGGGTAAGGAAACATATCTAGGGCATAATATTTAGGTTTTGAAAAGTCCCATACATCAGTTTTAAATGTTTCATTTTTATCCCAGTAATCTTGCCATTTTTTTTCTATGTTTTTAAAATCGTATTCCATAAAGTCCTCCATGTTATTAAAATTTACAATATTATATTACAAAAACTAAGAAAAATAAAGGGTTTTAAAAAAATTTGCATTCAAAAATAATTTGCTATATAATATTTTAAAGATAAATAGTAAGTTGTAGGAGAGATTCAAAAAATGATAAATATTTTAGTTCACGGACTAGGACAAGATGAAAAAAGTTGGAATGAAGTTAAAAATCAATTAAATAATAATGGAATAAATGTAGAAACACCAAATCTATTTTCTATTGTAAAAAATTATCAAGTAAATTATGAAAATATGTATAGAACATTTGCTGATTATTGTAATAATTTTAAAGAAAAAATAAACTTAGTAGGACTTTCTCTTGGTGGAATACTTGCCATTGATTATGTAGCAGAATTTCCAGAAAAGGTAAATTCAATAATACTTATAGGGACACCTTATGAAATACCAAAGACTATATTTACTATGCAAAACATTATTTATAAGTTTATGCCTAAAAGAATATTTGAAAAAATAGGTTGTCCTAAAAAAGATATGATTAGATTATTAAAATCAATGAGTAAATTATCTATTCCAAACAAAGCACCAAATATAAAATGCAATACATTAATTATATGTGGGGAGAAGGAAAAAGATAATATAAATATGAAAAGTGCAAAACAATTAAATAAGGTAATAAAAAATAGTAAATTTAAAATTATCGAAAATGCAGGACACGAAGTAAATGTTGATAACCCAAAAGAACTTGCAAATGTAATTTATGATTTTTGTAAAGATAACGATAAAGATATAAAATAACTACAAATTACAAGTTTTAAAATTACTTTATATGAAAATATAGAGTAATTTTTTTGATTATGATATAATGCTACAAAATAGAAGTTTGTAGTTTTCCTTCATCTTATAAATAAGGTAATGCCAGGAGAGAGGAAGTATTAAAAAAATTGCAATGTTAACCCCT
>USIO01000017.1 GCA_900554815.1 uncultured Clostridium sp. | reverse complement strand
ACTTTTTGAATAATTTTCGAGCCGAGCCGACATAACCGGTGTAGCCTTCACGCAGTGAAGCTGTTGGAATAAATGCGACTTTCTTATTTTCAATTTCTTCCTTTATCAGACTTCCCACACTTGAAAAGTGCGAACATAAAAATAGTTTCATCAATATTCTCCTTTATAAATTACTATTTCACTAAAAGAATAATATCATAAAAATAAAAGATTATCAATTTTTTATGATAATCTCCTAACATTATTTATTATATTTATCTAAAAATTCTTTCATTGCTATATTCACTAATCTTGTAAGTGAAATTCCTGTTTCTTGTGTTATCTTATTTAAAGCCTCTACATTTTCTTTTCTAATCATTACACTTCTATAAATTGTTATCTCATCTTCTGGTTTGGCATAATATTTTACACTTCCAGTAGACAGTAAATCTTCAATACAAACATTTATCATATCACTAATTGTTGCGTCATAGTTCTTTTTAGTATATCTCATTAGTCTTTTATATAAACTATCATCAATGTTAATTGATTTCTTAACAGTTTTATTGTTGATAGAATATAGTCTGTCTATTGCACTCATATATCCACCTCCTATTGCTCGTTTTACAACCAATTGAATTATATAAAATTTTATTTTTAAATAATACTTGTTGCTATTCCTTATAAACGAGCATAAATAGGTTTATATTTAGTGCGTATTTGCATAAAATAAGAGAGTATAGCAACTCTCTTTATACAAATTATTATTTTTTCTTTTTTAGTTTTCTTATTATTTCATTAGATAATTCTTCACTTGGTGTTACTTTTACAGTTAGTCCATCTTTTGTTTTTATTACATTTGAGCTTAACCTTGCTCTACTGTTGTAAACATTTTCTTGGTTTTTACAACTAAATGTATCATATACTGTTTTCGGGTTGTTAGCAATAAATGCTTTTCCACAATGCTTACACAGTTTTAAATATTTCTTTTCTTGTATTGCATATAATTTAAAGTTTTCATCTATGTATTCTTTTAAACTCCTAATATGTATTGTTAGTCCGTCATATTCTAAATTAACTCTTATGTGATTTGATTCTAGTTTATTTATTTCTCTTGTATTGATATATTCTCCATTATCTTTTTTCAATTCTTTTAAAGTATTATACATAAATTGAGCATATTTTATTATCATATCTACTTGTTCGTAATATTTTTCATTTTCAAATAACAAATTATTTATTTCTGGAGAAATAAATTTTTCCATACTATGTTCATATATATTTTTGTTTACTTTTTCTAATAATTCTTTTATTTCTTCATCAGTAGCATTAGGAAAGAATATTTTAAAATAATCAATTATTTTCATTGTGCTAAAGCAATCACTATTATTGATATAATTAAATTCTTTTAATAGTATTTCCTTGTCTAATGTATAATATCTATTTACTGGAAAATCGTGTATAAGTCCTAAAAGTCCATATTGGTTTACATATTCAAGCAATAATTTGTCAGTATTCTCTTTTTGTTCTATAGATAATTTTCCTAAATTGATAAAATCTATTAACGGTTTATCATTTTCTTTATAATCATCAAAATCAATTAAGGAATAGTTTGTTCTATGTATTTCCAAAATTTTAGGAACAACATATTTGATGTTATTTATTACCGTTATTTCATATTCTTCAAATTTTGGCATTGACTCATTGTTAAAGCCATATTCTAAATTCATTTTCATAACATTCTCCTATTCATAAAAATTTTTTAAAAATATATTGTAATCTATTGACATTTAAAAAGTATTACTCTATAATAGAAATGTAATCTATTTTATGGCGTAAAGTATTAGCATTGATTTTATGTTAATTTTAATACTTTCTTCATAACAATATATTACAATAAATATTTATAATTGTCAAATGATGTATATAAATTACGAGTTGTACTTTATATATATAGTATTTTTATACCTAAAAAAGTGCAAGTAAAAAATATAAGTAAAGGAGGACAAAATGGATAAAAAAGAAAGAATTTTACAAATGTATTTTGAAGAACACCAGAAACAAGACATTATTGCTGAAACTGTTGGGGTTTCTCAAAGTTATATTTCTCAAGTAGTTCAAAAAGATACAAGATATACTAACGAAAAAGAGATAAGACATAATGAATCAATGCAGAAAAAGGCTGAATATAATAAAGAGTATAATAAAACTTATATTAGGAAAAGGAAAAATAATTTAATAGAAGAATATTATGCTTTACTTGAATTGTTAAAAAGAGATAGCGAGTTTCTATCAACAAAATCTGAAATGTCAGACATTGCATTTGCTAAATGGAATAGATCAATATATCAATATGATAAAAATTCTAGCAATTTAGTTTTAAGAAAAGGTATAAATGTTACAAAAGATGTACCAAGAGTAGTAAAAAATATTGTAAGAGCAAGTAGTATAAAAAGTTCAAATGTATATTCAAGATAATCACTTTGTTAAATCAAAGTGAATTTTTTTGTTTTAGTAATATTTTTAGAACTTTAATAATAGTATTGAAAAGGAAGTAGGTGAGAATTTTGAAAAAGGCTTTAAATATTACATTTTATAATCCTAATACAGAAGAACAAATAGTACAAGCTATGGCTGGAGTATTGGCATATAACTTGGCAGAGAATGATGAAAAGATAAAGTTTGATTATAATTTTCAAAATTCTCACTGTATAGAAGATGAAATTGAGATATAAAATTTAATAATATTAATTGAATAAAATAATCATATATGTTAAAATCGAAACAGATAATATTTTCCTTATATATAGATAAATACGATAAAATGTAGTATAATAGAAAGAGAGGTTGATTTTATGCTAAAATTATATTTAGATACTTGTTGTTATAATAGACCATTTGATGATTTAGAACAAGAAAAGATAAATCTAGAGGCAAATGCAATAGAGAATATATTTAGAAAGCATATAAATAAAGAAGTAGAAATTTATAAAAGTATGGTAATAGATTTTGAAATATCCAAAATTAAATTAGATAATAAAAGACGACAAGTAGAGGATTTATATGACGCAATGGAATTATCACAAATTACTTATACACCAGAGATTAAACAAAGAGCATTAGAATTAAAGCAATTTAATATAAAAGATATGGATGCATTACATTTATCTTTTGCAGAAAGTACAGATATAGATTATTTTATTACAACTGATAGGTTGTTAATAAATGCTTCAAAGAGAGCAAATTTAAGGATTAAAGTTATAAATCCAATAGAATTTATTATGGAGGTGATTTAAATGGCTGTAACAGTAAGAGAATTAGAAAGAATAAGACGAGAAGGTCTTAAAGCTTTAAAAGATAAATTAGGTGTTGAAGGTATGATAAAATTCATACAAATGTATAGTGATGGAAAAGGAGATTATACAAAGGAAAAATATGAAAATAATGAAGAATTAACAATAGAAGATTTTGAAAAATATTTAGCTGAAAACAACTAATCAAATACAAATTAAAACTATTCTCAAAAAGAGAGTAGTTTTTTATTGCTTTTTTATAACTTATGTGCTAAAATGTAACAGAACGAATAAAAAGTTACTGACATAAAACAATATATTAGAAAGTGAGAATTTGAGTTATGAAAATTGCAGCATATTGTAGAGTTTCAACCGAAAAAGAAGCACAAATAGACTCTCTTGAAAAGCAAATTGAGTTCTTTAATGAATTTACTCAAAAGAACGGTTATGAGTTGTACAAGCTATATGCAGATGAAGGAATTTCTGGAAAGCAAATAAAAAATAGAAAACAATTTTTGGCAATGATGAAAGACGCAAAGTCAAAGAAATTTGAAAGAGTAGTTGTTAAAGATGTTAGCCGTTTTGCAAGGAATACGGTAGATTTATTACAAAGTATAAGAGAACTAAAATCTTATGGAATACAAGTAGATTTCTTAAACAATGGCGAAGTTATGGAAGGTGGATCAGAATTTATACTAACTATTTTAGGTGCAATGGCACAACAGGAAAGTGCCAATATGTCTAAAAGGGTTAAATTCGGAAAAGACATTACAGCTAAAAAAGGTCGAGTACCTAATTTGGTATTTGGTTATGACAAAATACCAGGAGAAAAATATACTTTAAGAATAAATGAAGAAGAAGCAAAAATTGTAAAAGAAATATTTGAAAGCTATGTATATAAAGGAATGGGAACAACAAAAATTGCTTGGGAATTAAATGATAGAGGAATAAGAACAAAGAAAACAAAATCAAAATGGGTACAAACCTCTATTGTAAGAATGCTAAAGAATCCAATATATACAGGTAGAGTAACAAATAAGAAATCAGAAATTACTGACTTTATAACAGGAACAAGAAAAAATTTACCAGAAGAAGATTGGATTGTTGACTACAAACCAGAAATGAGAATTATATCAGATGAATTATTTAATAGAACACAAGACATTTTAGCACAGATGTCGAATGAATTTAAACTAAATAGCAAGAGAGAAAAAACAGAATATGTATTTAGCACTCTTATTTATTGTAAACATTGTGGTTATTCATTTAGAAGAATAAAAAGAAAATATACAGCTGATGGACCAGAATATATAAGATGGGTATGTAGTGGAAGAAACTCAATGGGTGTAAATCATTGCCCTAACACAACTGTAATTGATGAAGAAGAACTTTTAAATGCTATTAAAGAATATCTTAAAAGTATAATTTCTAATAAAAAGAATTTTATGAAAGCTGTTGAAAAAGAATTTGAAAAGATAACTGCATTAAGGGAAAATAATGAAAGAAGTGAAGATAGCCTACTTAAAGAAATAGAAAGAGCCACCGTTAAGAAACAAAAATATATGGAAATGTTCCAAAATGAAGTAATCAATATGCAAGAACTAAAACAATATACAAATCCATTAAATGAAGATATAGCAAGATTAGAAAGAGAATTAAAGCTAATTACTTCTGAAATAAAAGAAAAAGATGTATTAGAAAAAGAATTAACAAAAACAATAAGAACAGTAGATGACATTTTAAACAATAAGACAATTACAAATGCAATGCTAAAAACAATAATAGATGTCATTGAAGTAGATAGCGAAGGAAATGTGGAAGTAAGATTAAAATTATTAAATGAAATTGGAAGTGGGCCTATGGTAATTACGAATTTTGATGATATAAATTCTACCGTTACGAAAAGTAACAACAGTACACAAAGACGTAAGCGAAAGATTAATATATATTAATAAAGCACTAGCCTCAGAAGTAAGGGAAGTGTTAGATGAAAATAAAGCGGAAAGGCACATCAGAGGTGGAATGGCAACGAAACTAAAATACGAAGACAAACATAAAATAAGTTAAAAAACGAATTTTAAAATTATACAATCTATATAGTCTATAATGTCTATATAGATTATTTTTTATTCGTGAAAATTAACATTTATTTTGACATTTCAGTGCTTTTAGCGATTTAATGTTATACGCCTTATTTTAAATTATTCACAGTTCTCCCTAATTCGACATAAAAATATAATGAGGGAGATAATAATATGAATATAAAAAAAGGCGATATTGTAGGAAGAATTTCCTATGGAAAAGATATATTATTTAGTGTAGAAAAAATAATTAAAATAAATGTTAATAATGAGATTTGTATTTTAAAAGGACTAACAGAAAGAATTAAAGCAGACGCTCCAATAGAAGATTTAGAAATTATTGACAAAAAAACGATAGATAAACATATGAATTACCTTACAGAAAGAGTAGCAAAAAGAATAAAAAAAGTTAATGAGAGTAAAATTCTAAAAAGAGATAGCATGGCATATACAGGAATAATTTTACATTTAGATGGAGATAAAAAATATAGTGAAAAATCTGCTAAATATTATAAAGAAATAGGACTTAATGCTATTGTAAAAAACGTTCCAGAATACAAGCAAGCAAATATTGTAAAAAGGCTATTAGAACAATACAAGCCAGATATATTAATAATAACTGGGCATGATGCAATGATTAGAAATGGTAAAAATTTTAATGACATTTATAATTACAGAAATTCTAGATATTTTATGAATACAGTAGCAGAAGCAAGAAATTGGGAACGACAAACGGGCAAAGAATTGGTAATTTTTGCAGGAGCATGCCAAAGCTTTTTTGAAGCAATTATGAGCTGTGGTGCTAATTTTGCTTCTTCTCCAGGAAGAATTCTAATTGATTTTATTGATCCACTAATTGTAGCAGAAAAAGTAGCAACAACACCCAGTTACAAATATATTACAATTAATGAGATTGCAGAAGAATTAAGAGATGGACAAAAAGGAATTGGAGGAAGTCGGAGCAATACGGAAAAAAGAGAGTAACATAGTTGTAATACAACTGTAACAAAAATGTAATAAACGTGCAAAAGGCTTGCAGATAAAGGAAAACACAGCATGACAATATAGAATATTTTTTGACATAAACTACCTAAAATGTTATAATCCAGTCATTAAATAAATATGAAGTGGGTGGTCAAATGATTTACAAAAACGACATTATGAATTTAAAAACAGATATAGGGGAAATGATTGGACAAAAGATAATTGTTAAAGGATCATTGGGAAGAAGTAAGCCATATGAAGAAGAAGCCACAATAGAAAAAACATATCCTAATATTTTCGTAGTAAAATATGAAGAAAACCAGAGAAGTGTAACATATACGTATACAGACGTTCTAACAAGAGCTGTTGAAGTACAGGTATATGACGGAAACGGATATAGCCCATTAATACCACCAGCAGAAGAAAGCAAACTAAGAAGAAAAAAAGCAATATAATAAAATATAAAAAAATTCCTAATTTTTAGGAATTTTTTTTGTCCATATTAATATATATATATTAGCTAAAAAGATAATGTATAATGCAAATTAACTTATACATAAAAACCTAAAAAAACAAATTTACATAGAAAAATTTGTATTGTACAAATTTTGAGGAGGGATTAATTATGGTAGTAAATACCGAAAAGGAAAGTATATGTGTTAATCAAATAGTTGGACAAAAAAATACAAAATTAGTAGTAAATGGAGATGTTATTGTTCCAGATATTAAACCAGATGTTTTAAGTGCTGTTAAAGTAAGTGGAAATGTTTGCATATATAAAAAAGAAGTACTAGATGGTAAAATCAGAATAGATGGCTGTATACAAACTTATATTATGTACATAGCAGATAACGAAGCAGGAGAATTAAGAGGAATCAGTACAAATTTAGACTTTACACAAATAGTGGAATTAGAAAATTGCCAAAATGGAATGAACATGACAAGCAATATTGTAATCCAATCAATGGAAGCAAACGTTTTAAATGGAAGAAAATTAGCACTAAAAGCAATATTAGACGCAAATTTTAAAGTGTATTCAAATTCTAATATAGATATTATTAAGGAAATAAATAGTGAATGTAATTTACAAAAATTGAGCAATATAATAGACGTAAATTCTTTAATTGGATATGGCACAACAAAAGCATATGCTAAGGAAACTGTATCAATTGATAAAATTGATAATTTAGCAGAAATTTTGAAAGTAGATATAAATATTACTAATAAAGACACTAAAATTAGTTATAATAAAGCATTAGTAAAAGCAGATGCAAAAGTAAAAATTATGTATTTAACAGAAGATAACCGTATTAACTCAATAGAAACTAGTATTCCTGTAATGGGATTTATAGACATTCCAAATATAAATGAACAAAATGATTGCAACACAGAGTATGAATTAAAAAACATAGTTATTAAGCCAAATTCAGAAGAAGAACATTCTGTTTTTATTGAAGCAGAAATAGAACTTACTTGTTTTGCCTTTGAAAGAAAAACAATAGAAGTAATTGAAGACTTATATGGTCTAGATAAAAATTTAATTTTTTCAAAAGAACAAGCCAATACTATGTGCAATAAAAATACATTCCAAGATATATTAACCATTAAAGAAAAAATAGCTGCATCAGAAATTACAGGAAACAAAATATATGATGTAAGTATAATACCACATATTAATAAGCAAAAAATATTATCAGGAAAGATTCTATATGAAGGAGAAATATCGATTTCAATACTATTTAATTCAGAAATAAATAATCATGTTGACACAAAAAATATTATTTTACCATTTGACTTTTCAATTGATACACCAGAGGTAAGCTCTAATAGTAGTGTCAATTTAAAAATTGATATATTAAATCAAAATTTTATTATAATGCAAGATGGATATATTGACACACAAATTGATATGAAATTTATGGTAGATGTTGCTAATTTTAGAAGTATTAATTTAATAGATAATATAGAGATACAAGACATAGAATCAGACGATTCTTACAGCATGATAGTTTATTTTGTAAAACCAGGGGATACTTTATGGAATATTGCTAAAAAATTTAGAAGTACAACAGAAGATATAAGTAGGGTAAATGAAATTGAAAATCAAAATAATATTCAAATAGGCAAACAACTATTTATTCCAAGAAAATTAAAAAGAAAAAGTGCCTAAAATGGATAAAATTTACTCTAGAAATAGAATAAAAGTTTCTAAAATAAAAGATTTAGGTTTTAGAAATCTAAATAAAAATGTTATAAAAGTAATGATAATTTTTATCATTGCTTTTATAACCATGACTGCGATTATACAAAGAATAAATCCTATGTTTAATACTGTATGTAAAGAAAAAGCAAAAGCAATTGCAACAGATATTGTAAATAAACAGGCAAGTAAAATACTAAAAGGTATTAATTATGAAGATTTAGTAAAAATTGAAAAAGATAAAGCACAAAATATTAAATTATTAAAATTAAATACTGTAAAAATTAATATGCTTGCATCTGAAATTGCATATAATGTTCAACAAGAATTATATAAAACAGAAAATAACCAAATAAAAATACCTATAGGAAGTATAACTGGACTAAAATATTTAGTTGGATTTGGACCTAAAATTAATATTAGTATTTATCCGGTGGGAAGCGTTACAACCAAGTTTAATTCTGAATTTAACTCTGCAGGAATTAACCAAACTATTCATCGTATATATTTGGATGTAAGTTGTAAAGTAACAATTGTTACTCCATATGATAAAATTGAATCAGAAATTACTAACCAAGTGTTAATGACAGAACTAGTTATTGTTGGAAATATACCAGAAACATATTACAATCTTGAAGGAATAAATACAAATAATGCGATAGATATGATTCAATAATTTTTAAGTAATAAAAAATCAATTTGACACTTAACATAAAATAGGATATAATATATTCATTAGACAATAAGTCTAAAAAAGAAAGGAATGGTTATATGCAGATCTATTACTTGCGGTGCCCAAAATGCAAGACGCTACTGGGAACGGTTTGTGAGGGGGAGACTCCAAATGAACCAAAGTGCTACTGGACAATTCTTGCCGACGGTGCAAGAGGGATTAAGCCTGGGGATACACAGTGGATCCTTTGCAAGAGCTGCGGAGAGATTCTAAGTGTATATAAGACCTGGAAAAAACCGTTCATTTTAAGGAGGCGAAGGAAGAAATAACCATTCTAAGCTGACAAAGGTGTATACCTGAGTCAGCTTTAAAAATTGACAATTGCCAAAAAAAGAAGTACAATTTAGCTTATGGAAGAGTATCGAAGTGGTCATAACGAGCTTGACTCGAAATCAAGTTGCCTAAATAGGGCACGTGGGTTCGAATCCCACCTCTTCCGCCAAAGGATAAGACTGTAAAGTAATAAAGTTTTAAGTCTATTAATTTTTTTAGCATATACTATCATTTTATAAAATAAACTTAAAATGGTGATGATATGCTAAATTTTTTTATTAAGTGGTTATGGCTAATTGCTACAATAATGATATTTTTATCTGGAGTTTATTTTTGCTTTAAATTAAAATTTATTCACTTAAATTTAAAACAAATGATAAAAGCATTTCAATATAAAAAAAACAAAAAAGATGGAATTAGCCTCTTACAGTCAGTTGCTATGTCACTTGCAGGGAGAATTGGAGTTGGATCATTGTCTGGAATTGCACTTGCAATCTACTTAGGAGGTCCAGGAGTTATTTTCTGGATATGGCTTACATCTATTTTTTGTTCAACGAATGCATTTGCAGAAAGTGTATTAGCAATAGTTTTTAGACGTAAAGAAAATAAAAATATATTCAGAGGAGGACCATTTTATTATATACAAGATGGTTTAGGCAATAAATCACTAGCCTATTTTTATGCTATAATTATATTAATTGCGTATATTGGTGGTTTTATGACAATACAAATTAATACAGTTACAAAATCAATCACAAACATGATTCCAATTTCACCTGTAATAATAGGAATAGGGATTGCAATTATTACAGGAATTACAATTCTGGGTGGAGTAAAAAAAATAGCAAAAACTACTAGCAAATTAGTTCCAATTATGACTTTATTTTATATTATAGTATGTTTCTATATTATTATAAAAGAGTATACTATGATGCCAAACATATTAAGAATGATATTAAATAGTGCTTTTAATTTTAAAGCATTTGGAATGGGAACATTATCAACACTATTAATTGGCATGCAAAAAGGAATATTTTCTAGTGAAGTTGGACTTGGAACAGGTTCTATTGTATCTGCTACTGCAGATACAGACTGCCCTGCTCGAAATGGAATTGTACAAATTTTTGAAATTCATTTTGAAAATATACTAATTGCAACAATTACAGGACTTGCTATTTGTATGTCAAATTATCAAAACTTAATTATACCAGATCCCAACGGAATAGAAATAACATTACAGGCTTTTAATTATCATCTTGGAAACTTAGGAGAGCTTTTTGTTACTGCGATTATTACATTATTTGGGATAGCTACGGTTTTAACTGGTTATTATTATGGAGAATCTAGTCTGAAGTTTTTAAAAAAAACCAAAAATTTGGATATAATTGTTCTTAAATTAATAACTATTATTGTTATATTTATAGGAAGTATTTCATCTAGCAAAGTATTATGGAATATAACAGACATTCTAGTAGGAATCCTTGCAATTATTAATATTTATGCTATTTTTTCATTAAGAAACATTGTAATAGAAGAATATAAGTATTATAGACAAAAACCTCAGAAGTCTTGAAACTTCTGAGGTTTGATATATTTTGTACAAAAAGCATATTATCTTTTACTAAATTGAGGAGCTTTACGAGCTTTTTTAAGACCGTATTTTTTCCTTTCTTTCATACGAGGATCTCTTGTTAAAAATCCATTTTGCTTTAATGTTGGCTTATATTCAGTATTTGCTTTTAATAGAGCTCTAGACAATCCATGGCGTATAGCACCAGCTTGGCCAGTAAATCCACCTCCAGTTACTTTACAAATAACATCATATTTATCTAATGTATTTGTAACTGTAAGAGGCTGTTTTACAATAACTTTTAAAATATCTGTTCCAAAGTATTCATCTATACTTTTTCCATTAACAGTAATTATTCCTTTTCCTTCTGTAACTCTAACTCTAGCAATTGCTTTTTTTCTTCTTCCTGTTCCATAGAACATAACTTTTTCTGTTTTAGATTTTGCTACTCTTGGCATTTTTTATTCCTCACTTTCCTAAAAATTCCAAACTTCAGGTTTTTGAGCAATGTTTTCGTGTTCAGAACCTGAGTATACTCTTAACTTACGAAGCATTTGCCTTCCCAAACTATTTTTAGGAAGCATGCCCTTAATTGCTAACATCATTGCCTTCTCAGGAGAATGGTTCATCATATCCCTAGCAGATACTTCTTTCATACCGCCTATATAACCAGAATGATGTCTATATACTTTTTGATCTAATTTTTTACCTGTTAAAATTGCATTTTTACAATTTAATATAATAACATGATCACCAGTATCTATATTTGGTGTATATGTTGGTTTATGTTTTCCTCTTAATAATTTTGCTGCTTCAGTAGCAACTCTTCCAAGTGGTTTATTACTTGCATCAATAATATACCATTTTCTTTCTATTTCGCTTTTCTTAGCGCTATATGTTGTGTTATTCATGGTAAAATTTACCCTCCATTCGTTATTTTAATTAAATTTAAATATATTAATCTTTTTCAAATGCTACCGGGGAGAAGCCTTTAAAAAAGTAATATTCATAGAATGCTTAATTATTTTAATATAAAAAAGCAAAAAAGTCAACAATTTTAAGAAAAGTATTGACATTTTTGAAAAAAAAAGGTAATATAAATATGTATTAAAGAAGAAGTCATTCACTTCTCACCTTATCTTAGTATGGAAAAAGGTTAGAAAGTAAATAGTTTACAAAAACTTTTTATTTTTATGGAATGATTAACTTTCTTTAATAAAGAAAGTTTTTTTCTTTGTATAAAAAACTAATATTTCCATTGACAGCTTGTTTTATTAACTAGGGCAGGCAATGAAAATGGACATATAAAATTTATGGAGGTGTTTTGTATAAAACAAGAATTACCAATTAATGAGCAAATTAGAGAAAAAGAAGTTCAAGTAATTGATGAAACAGGAAAAAAATTAGGAATTATGAAATCATTTGATGCAATTCGTATTGCAGAAGAAAAGGACTTAGACCTAGTATTAGTTGCTCCTAATGGAAACCCACCAGTTTGCAAGATTATGAACTATGGGAAGTATAAATTTGAGCAAGCTAAAAAGGAAAAAGAAGCAAGAAAAAATCAAAAAATAGTGGAAACAAAAGAACTAAGAGTAACTCCTAATATTGAAGAACACGATTTTGGTTTTAAAGCAAAAAATGCTAGAAAATTTTTAGAAGATGGAAACAAAGTTAAAATTACTGTTCGATTTAGAGGAAGAGAATTAAATTATGTTAAATTGGGCGAAGATACACTAAACCAATTTGCAACAGAACTTTCAGACATTGCTATTGTAGAAAAAAAGCCCTTATTAGAAGGGAAAAATATGTTTATTATATTATCAAAGAAAAATGATAAATAAATTAAAAATAAAAAGGAGGATCTATTATGCCTAAATTAAAAACAAATAAAGCAGCAAAGAAAAGATATAGTTATACAGCTACAGGAAAAGTCAAAAGAACAAAAGCAAATAGAAGACATCTACTAGGAAATAAAACATCAAGAGCGAAATCAAGAGGAAAAGTACAAGATGCATATGCAGATAAAACTTGTGAAGCAGGTATTAAAAAATTATTACCATATAAATAATAAGATTAGATAAAAACTTAAAAATTAAGGAAGGTGAATAAAATGGCAAGAGTAAAAACAGCAAGAACAACAAGACAAAGACATAAAAAAATATTAAAACAAGCAAAAGGTTATTATGGTGCAAAACATTACAGATTTAGAATGGCTAACCAAGCTGTTATGAAGTCAGGTATGTATGCATATATTGGAAGAAAAGATAGAAAATCTAACTTTAGAAAACTATGGATTACAAGAATTAATGCAGCATCAAGAATGAATGGACTAACATATAGTAAATTAATTTCTGGACTAAAAAAAGCAAATGTAACAATTAATAGAAAAATGCTAGCAGAAATAGCAGTTAGTGATCCAAAAGCTTTTACAGAACTTGCAGAAATTGCAAAAAAAGCATAATAAAAAAATATATATAAACGGATTAAAAATAAACTTTTTTAATCCGTTTTTTAATATATAACAAAGTTAAGCTTTTTACTGTTTCTTTATTTTTGGCTTTGATACTAATGCGGCTAAGTATCCGAAAAAAATAGCTGCTGCTATTCCGCCGAGCGGCAGCTTTTATTCCTCCTGTAAAAATACCAACGATTCCATTCTCTTGTACGCCATCAATAGCACCTTTTGCTAAGGCACTTCCAAAACCAGTTAATGGAACAGTTGCTCCTGCACCGGCAAAATCTATTAAATACTTATAAATGCCAAGTCCGCCTAATATAGCGCCAGCAGTTACAAATATAACAAGAATTCTAGCAGGGGTTAACTTAGTTTTATCTATTAAAATTTGGCCAATAACACAAATTAAACCACCAACTATAAAAGCTTTTAAGAGCATAAACCAATCTAAATTACTAATAAAATCTTGCATAAAAAGTCCTTTCTATATTAATTTCTTAAAATTTTTGAACAAATAACAATTTGCATTATCAAACTTAAATTTCTATTGAAACTGCATGTGCAATACTTGGAATAGACTCTCCCTGCTGAGAAGATGTAGAATTCATTAAAGCACCAGTTGCAATTAATAATATTCTTTTTAACTTCTTTTGCTTTAACTGATTAAATAAACAACCAGAGAATACACTAGCACAGCAAGCGCATCCGCTACCACCAGAATGAGTATCTTGAGAATTTTTATCAAAAATCATAACACCACAATCATTATAGTTTGACTTAATATTAAATCCTCTTTTTTCAGCCAATTCAGTCAATATTTCTTTTCCAATATGCCCCAAATCACCAGTAAAAATACCATCATAATAGCTAGGACTCCTTTTAGTATCTTCAAAATGAGTTAATAATGTATCTAATGCTGCAGGAGCCATAGCAGCTCCCATATTATTTGCATCTTTAATTCCCATGTCAATTATTTTTCCGTGGAGTAATTGTAGTAATAAATGGACCTTGACCATTTGCAGAAACAATTGCTGCACCTGCTCCAGTAACAGTCCACTGAGAAGACTGGGGCCTCTGATTACCAAGTTCTAAAGGAAACCTAAACTGTTTTTCTGCACTACAAAAATGACTAGAAGTCGCACATAGGCAGTTGGTAGCATAATTCCCTTCTGAAAAAACCGAAGCTAAACTAATTCCTTCTACAAAAGTAGAACAAGCCCCAAATATACCAAAAAAAGGAATATTTAAATCACGAAAACCAAAACCAGAAGAAATACATTGATTTAATAAATCACCGGCAAAACAATAATCAATATCGGAGAAGGCGAGATTGGACTTTAAAATAACGGTATTAACAGTTTCTTTTATAATTTTGCTTTCTGCTTTTTCCCAAGAATTTTCTCCCCAAAATTCATCATTTAAACATTGATCAAAATATTTTGCTAATGGTCCACCTGATTCTTTAGGTCCTACAATACATGAGGTTTCCAAAATAGAAGGAGGATTGGTAAATTTAATTGTTTGCTTTCCAATTTTTTTCATTTTAAATTCCTTTCATAAAATTAAACTTAAACTAATGTAATATTTACTAGTATTAATACTTTCAACATCCATTTAGTATTACATAAACAATTCCAACAATTATAGAAGACGAAATACCAAAAACCAATACTGGGCCCGCAACAGTAAACATTTTCCCACCAACTCCCATTATATAACCTTCAGACTTATATTCCATTGCAGGGGAAACAATGGAATTGGCAAAACCGGTAATGGGTACTAATGAACCTGCGCCAGCAAATTTTCCAATTTTATTAAATACATTTAATGCTGTTAAAAATGCACTAATAAATATAAGGACAATGGAAATAATAGTAGTACAAGTTCGCTGTTCTAAACCATTTACCTTGCACACTTCCCATATAAGTTGACCAATAGTACAAATAAGTCCGCCAACCCAAAATGCATTAAAACAGTTCTTAAATATTGGAGAATTTGGCGATTTCCCATCTACATAGTTTTGATAATCTTTTTTTGTTGCTAAAGGATCCATAAAATTTCCTCCTAATCTCTATCTGTATCAATTGTGAAGCATAAATCAAGATCTACATAATATTCAACAATTTTTCTGCCAGAAATTTTGGCTGTTTGCTCTAAAACAGTAACTTTAGTTATATAATCAATTGTTTTAGAAGCCTCACTTATTGTTTGATTAATAGCATCTTTCCATGATACTTCTGAAGTACCTGTTAATTTTAAATGTTTTTCAGTAGCCATAAAAAACCTCCAATAAAATGAATTTAAGATTATATTTTCCAAATTATAGATAAATATACATAAAAATCATATAATTAAATGAATTTATTTACTAAATAAAATATAAAAATTTCTATATTTGATTTTTTAAAATTAAAGATATATAATAAACCAAAATCAACAGAAAGGACGGAATAACATGGACTATGGAATAAAAAAATATTTAAAATTATTAAGCAAAAAATATAAAAATATAGAAGAGGTATCAGAAGAAATTATTAATTTACAAGCAATTTTAAACTTGCCAAAAGGAACAGAACTATTTTTAAGTGATTTACATGGAGAATATGATTCATTTTGTAGTATTTTAAATAATGGTGCAGGTATTATTCAAGATAAAATAAACTTTATATTTGGCAATACTCTAGGACAATATGACAGGAAAGAATTGGCAAATTTAATTTATAACCCTGAAGGAAAATTAGAACAAATTAAAGAAGAAAAAGAAGAAATAGCAGAATGGTATCAAATAACTTTATATAGACTGATTGAAGTATGCAAAAATATTACTTCTAAATATACTAGGTCAAAAGTAAGAAAAGCCTTACCAACAGGATTTGACTATATTATTGAAGAATTACTTAGCATTGATGGAGATGCTAAAAATAAAGACAGATATTATAAAAAAATTATTTCTAGTATTATAGAAATTAAAAGAGCAGATGCATTTATAATTGCATTATCAAATTTAATAAAACAAATGGCAGTAGATCATCTACATGTTTTAGGAGATATTTACGATAGAGGACTAAAACCAGAACTAATTATGGATGACTTACTTAAATTCCATAGTATAGACATTCAATGGGGAAATCATGATATATTATGGATGGGAGCTTTTTGTGGTAATGAGGCTTGCATTGCAAATGTAATTAGACTATGCCTAAGATATGATAACTTAGATACAATTGAAGAAGGGTATGGAATTAGCCTAAGGGAATTATCTGCATTTGCATTAAAAACATATTGTAATGATGAAGCAACTATTTTTTTACCTACACAATATGAGTATGAAGATTACACAAATAGTGATAAAACATCTATTTCTAAAATCCATAAAGCAATTACTATAATTGCTTTAAAATTAGAAGGACTCTTAATAATAAAACATCCAGAATACCATATGGAAGATAGGTTATTATTAGATAAAATAGACTACAATAATGGAACTATAGAATTAGGTGGAAAAATTTACAAACTAAAAGATACAAATTTCCCAACAATAAATCCAGAAAATCCTTATGAATTAACAAAAGAAGAATTACAAATAATTAGTAGATTAAAAACATTTTTTATGCGAAGCAAGAGATTAGAAGAACATATAAACCTTTTGTATAATAAAGGAGGAATATATTGTGTTTATAATTCAAACCTTTTATTCCATGGCTGTGTGCCAACAACAGAAGAGGGCAAACTAGAAAAAGTAGAATTTATGGGAAAAACCTTAAAAGGAAAAGAATTGCTAGATTATATAGAAGAAATTGTCCATAAAACATACAAACTAGAAGATACAGGAAAGTCTAATGAACCAGAAATTGATGCAATGTGGTTTTTATGGTGCTGGAGAAAGTCACCATTATTTGGAAAAGATAAAGCAACAATGTTTGAGAGATATTTTATTGAGGAAGAACAAACACATGTAGAAGTAGAAAATCCGTATTATAAATGGGCTGAAGACGAGGCATTTTGCGACAAAATCTTAGACGAATTTAATATTAAAGATTCTGAAGGAAAAATTATTAATGGACATGTTATATTAAATCCGAAAACACAAACGCCAATAAAAGCAAATGGAAAATTAATAATTATAAATGGAGGACTAACTAAAAGATATAAAAATAAAACAATGACAACAAGACATGTTTTAACTTATAATTCTTATGGATTATTACTATCTGAAGTACAAAGGAGAGAGGACTTAAATAAAAACAATGGAGAAATAGAAATTAAATCTCAAATAAGGTTAAAAGAAGAGGTTAAAAATAGAAAAATTGTAGAAGACACAGATATAGGAAGAAGAATAAAAGAAGAAATTACGGATCTAAAAATGCTATTAATGTCTTATAGAGAGGGAATTATAAAGGAAAAACAGTAATATTACAAACACATTACAAATACATTACAATCTAATTAAAATTATTGACATTTTGCATAGAAAATATAAAATAATAAATATATTAATAGGTAAAACTTGTTTAGAAAAGATTTAAATGTAAAAAAAACAAAATAAATGTAAGAAATAAAAAAAATACATCGTATTTTAAATCTTATATAGCAAAAAATATAAATGTAAAAATATAAATGCCAAAGGAGAATAAAATGTCAAGTTGTTTAGGAATATATATAGAAGACAACATAATTAAATATGCAAAAGTGTCTGAAGAACGCGATATAGTTAAGCTTGAAACCTATGGCATTAAATTTTATGAACAATTAGAAGAAACTATAGAACAAATTGTTAATGAAACACTAAGTTATAAAATTCCTATTAGTATTAATACAGCAAATGAACAATATAATTACTTTGAAATGTTTAGTATGCTAAGTGAAAAAGATATGCAAAAGGCAATTGCTACAGAATTTGAACTACTATGCGAAGAAAAAGGTTACAATAAAAATGTTTTAGACAGCAGGAATGTATTAATTAACAATATAGAAAATAAAGACAGAATAACAGCAATGCACATTTTTTTAAATAAAGCAGAAGTTGCAAAAAAAATACAACAATTTCAAAAATATAACTTAAAGGCAATTACTCCATTACCATTAGCTATAACAAACAACATTGAAATTGGAGTAAAAGAAAACGCAATTATTGTTAATTTAGAAAACCAATCTACAGTTACAACCATTATTAATGGTCAAGTAAATAGAGTTGACGTACTAGAGCATGGAATGAATAAAATTTTAGAAGAAATAAATAAAAACGAAAACTCATATGCAAAGGTATACGACATACTAAAAAACACAACCATATATACTTTAGAAGGCAAAGAATTACAGGAAGAAAATAGCCAGTATTTGGAAGAAATTATGCCAACACTATATAACATAGTGTCAGAAGTTAAAAAAATTGTATCGGAAAATTTCTATCATATAGACAAAATGTATATTTCAGGTACAGGTGCCCTTATTAATAATATTGATTTATATTTTCAGGAGTCTATTTTAGATACAAAATGTGAAATACTAAAACCTTATTTTACAAAAAATATTTCTATGACACAAATAAATATAAAAGACTATGTAGAAGTAAACTCTGCAATAGCATTAGCACTACAGGGAATTGGACAAGGAATTAAAAAAATAAATTTTAAAAGTGAAAAACCAACAGATATAATTAAAGAAATATTGCACAAAGACATATCAATAAAAAATCTAAAAAACACAAAAACTTCTGCTGGAAAAACAAAATTTAAATGGAATTTTGATTTAAATTTAAAAGGCAAGTTTGACAATATAGAAAAAAGTTTATTAAGAACATGTAGTGCTTTATTGTTTGTTGCAATTTTTTACTCTATAGTATCTATTGTAACTACTAATATGATAACAGACAAAGAAGAAGAAGCTGATTTAGTAATTGCAGATAGTAACAAACAAATACAAGAAATAGAATCAGACACTCAAATTTTAAACAATAAAGTAAACGAATATAATCAGTTAATTAATAACTTAGACAATATAAATGCACAAATACAAGAAAAAAATAGTTTTAGAAATAGTATTCCAAATTTATTAATTAATATTATGTCTTCAATACCAAAAAATGTACAAATATTAAAAATACAAAACACAGAAAGCAAACATATTACTATTACTGCAAGATCTTTAGATTATACAAGTTTAGGACTATTTATTGCAACACTAGATGCAGGAGAAACATTACTAAATGTTAAGTCTAATAGCAGTGTTAAACAAGACAATATGATTACAATTACAATAGAAGGAGATATGCCATGAGGAAATTGCTTATAACATTTTTAATGCTTTTGCTAATTGCTTTAACAGTAACAATTGTAATTAATGGAATAAAAATTGGAGATTTTCAAATTTATTCTTATTCTCAAATAAAAAAAGAAAATGAAGAACTTGAAGAAAAAATAAAAGAAGCAAGTACTGTTACTAGTATAACATTTCCACAAAAAATTGCAGACTTAAACACAAGCGCTAAAAAATTAACAACAGTAAGAGAACAGTACGAAGACAAAATATTGTATTCAACCCCAGAAGAAATAGAAAAGGCAAAGCAATTTGCAGAATTTAAACAATCTTTTTTATCTGTCAAATTAGGAAACTATGCTAGAAAAGAAGGAATTGATTTAACACTACAATATGTTGCAGGAACTACAGGAGAAACTGGTGATTTACATTTTATTGTAGAGGGAAAATATTATCCTATTTCTGAATTTGTAAGAGATATTGAAAATGATAAAGACTTATATTTTAGAATAGAAAACTTTAATTTACTACCCAATAACAGTACAGAAATTTTGAAAGCAGAATTTGACGTAAAAGGAATAAAACTAGATGTAGATAATTCTATTATAAATCCAACAATTGTAACTCCAGTTGAAGAAAATAATACTACAAATACTAACAACTCTGCTACAACTAATTCAACAGGTACAACAAATACAACCAACAATACAAATAGCTAAGTATAACAAGCTTTAATTTAGGAGGAAATATGGTAAAAACAATAATAAAAGAAACTTGTATTATTTTATTATTAATTGTTGCTATTTTACTTGTATTAGGAATTGTATTTTACGAGTATATTCCTATAACAAAAGTTGTTCCCGAAAAAGTTTCATATACAATACCAGAAAGTGTAAGAAATGAACTTACATCAGAAAATAAAATAGAAGAAATAACAACACAAACTACTGTATATGAAATAACAACTAGCGATTTACAACAATACGAATATTTAGGAATATATGATAAAGGAAAATCAAACCCTTTTGCTATGCCTAGTCAATCTAATACAAATAGTATAGACGATAATGGCATAATATCAGGCAATAATAGCAATAATTCTAATCAAAACACAGAAGAGCATCTTTTTAATACTGTAGGAAAATAAAATTTAGGTTATATTTATTTATTAAATATATACAAAAATATATAAAGGAGGAAGTCTTATGTTAAAGAATCAGAAAGGTATTACATTAGTAGCTTTAGTAATTACAATTATTGTATTATTAATACTAGCAGGAGTTGCTATTACATTAGCAACAGGTCATGACTCAATATTTAACCATGCTAATAATGCTGCTGGAGCATACAATAATGCAGTTGGTGCAGAACAAAATACACTTAATGAATTAATAAACGAACTTAACAAACATTCTACACCAGGTGCTTAATAAAAAAATTTAATTTCATAGGCATATACATTTATTTTTAATGTATATGCCTAAAATTTTAAAAATTTAATTAAATTAAAAGGATAATATGGAATTTTTTATTTATATTATTATTTTTATTGTAGGAACACTTTTAGGAAGTTTTTGCACATTAGCAATCTATAGAATCCCATTAAAGCAAAATATTACATATGAAAGATCATATTGCCCAAATTGTAAGCACAAACTAAACTTTTTAGACTTAATTCCAGTTTTCAGCTATATTTTTTTAAAGGGGAAATGTAGATATTGCCATAAAGAAATTAGACCAAGATATTTTATTATAGAAATTTTTTCTGGAATAGCATTGGTTTTATTTGCTATATCCATGAAAATAGACTTTATAACAATAAACTTAAAACAAATTGTATATTTCATATTTATCATGCTATACTTTGTTACACTTATACTAGTTGCAGGAATAGACAAAGAATATATTTTAATTCCAAAATCTATAATTATATGTGGAATCTTTTTTTGTACTATGTATATGCTATATTTATATATATTAGGGAAAGCTAACTTATATAAATATGGTATATGTATAATACTTATTATATTATTTACAATTACTAATATTTATAATTTAAAGAAAAAGAAAAAAAACAATTATACAATTGATGTTTTAATTTTATATGTATATATGACTTTATTTTCAAATATAGAATGCATGTTATATACAACGGCAATAACTTTATTAATAATTGGAATAAATGTTATTAGTAAATCAGAAACATATAATAAGAAATTGCCAATAGGGTTTTACCTTTGTGTAACTAATATCTGTATTATAATTTTACATAATTTTTTAATTTTTAGTATAAGGTGATTTCATGCTTAAAAACAAGAAAAATAATTTTTTCATAAATAATAAAAAAGGCTTCACAACAGCGGAGCTTGTTATTGCTATAGTAATTATGATAATTTTTGTAACTGTTATAAGCACAATTTTTATAAATATTTATATATCTTTTATGGAATCAAAAAGATATTCAGCAGCAATGATGTATGCTACTCAATTGGCAGAAAAGGTGGACAAATTATCATATGAAGAAGTAACAGAAGAAAACTTATTAAATATAGAACATGAAAATGGATATGATATACAGTTAACCATAGAAACAAACACCGAAAATACATTAAAGAAAATTTATATTAAAATAAATTATTATGTAGGTAGTAACTTAAAAAATGTAGAACTAGAAAAAACAAAAACAAGAAATTACTATATAATACCTAATGCACCTAATGTTAAAGAGGGCATGGTTCCAGTACGATTTGTAGAAGATGGACAAGACGGATACTGGGTAATTGCCTCGAGCAATAGTACAAATTGGTATAACTATTATACTAATAATTGGGCAAATATTATGCTTTTAGATGGATTAACAATCCGGAAATGGAGTAAAAGTAACAGAAGAAAATAAAGAAGAATTAGTGGGACAAAGAGTAGAAACTCCTGGAAGCATGTTTGTATGGATACCAAGATATGCATATAAAATTACAAATAATACTGTAGAAATTGAGTTTTTATATGGTAATACAAATAATTTTTTATCAGTTACAGAAGTAATTACTACTAACGAAGAGGGGACAGAAAAAACAGATTATGTTGAAAAAATGCAAGACATATTGCAAAAAGAAGGCTATAGGGTACACCCAAGCTTTACAAATGGAGAAAATAATAATTATGCAAATGGAGAATGGGACAAAGAAATAGAAGGTTTTTGGGCAGCCAAATATGTAGCTGGATACCAAAGCTCAACAATTACTTATGATGCTAATGGACAAGAAGTATACCCAGAAATAGAAAATATTATTTATAGTAACAAAACATACACAAGTTATAATAATGAATATACACAAAATGCATTAGGACAAAACATATCTTCAACTTCTTATTCTACACAAAAAATATCTTATCCAGTATTTAAACCATTAACATATGCCTATAATTTAATAAGTGTTGGCGATAGCTATGCTATATCACAAGAAATTGCAAAAACAAGCTATTTATATGGATTAAATAGTAACAATACTGATAGCCATATGATGAAAAATAGTGAATGGGGAGCTATAGCATATTTAGCACATAGCAAATACGGAAGAAACGGAATTGAGATAGTAGCTAATACTAAAAATCTAAACAGTAAAGATGGAAAAAATATTTATGCAGTAACAGGTTATGCCGGCACACAAGCAAATGGGACAGCTGCAAGTAGTACAAACAATATAACAGGAGTATTTGACCTAAATGGATGCTTATGGGAAGCAGTAGCAGCCTATATTTCAAATGGGAGTGATATTTTAACAACAAATGGTAATTTACTTAATCCAATAAAGTCTTCTGATTCTACAGCATACCAAACAAATAGTACAAAATATGTTACAATATATCCGTTTAATGAGTCAGCAGATACTTCAAACAATAACTGGAGTAGGTACAATGAACTAAAAACATTACAATATGGATATGGAGATTCTATACTAGAAACTTCATCAGCAGGAGAAGGCTATACCAGTTGGAACAATGACCATTCAGAATTTGCATATTTAAATCGCCCATTTTTTATAAGAGGTGGTTCTTTTGGTAGTCAAGCAACAAATGGTGGAACTTTTGCTTTTTATTCTTCAGACGGTAGTATAAACCATTACATGGGATTCAGAGTTGTACTAATATAGTTAAAAAAATTATTTGGTAATTTTATGAAATTTATCGAAAAATATATAAAAAAGAATTAAAAGACGTTATAATATATATAAACAAAAGAAAGGAGAATAAAAAATGGCAGAAAATAGAAGAATTCCTATGGGAATAGAACTGGTTCGAAGAGGAATTGTTACACAAAACGACATAGAAAAAGCTTTAGAATACCAGAAAGAACATCCACGGAAAAAGGATAGGAGATATATTAAACATATTAAACCTTGGAGAAAAGAATGCCTTAATAGAAGCGATAGGAGACATTTTAGGAGAAAAAGGAATTATATTAAGGTATGCAGATGTAGCAATTAATTTAACAGACTATATTTCTTTAGATGTAGCAAAACATAATAAAGCAGTTCCATTTGAAATCCAAAATGGAAAAATTAAAGTTTGTTTTGCAGATACAACAAATAAAAGAACAATGGATGCAGTTAGACTTTTACTTTTAAATAAAGGTTTAGTAATGGATAAATATATTACTTTTGAGAGTAATATAGAAACAATTTTAAAGAGCCTAGAAGGAACTGCAACAGAGAGCATAATGGTTGGAAAGGATGTTACAACTCTAATAGATAACATTATTAAAACTGGAATGGAAAAAAGAGCAAGTGACATTCATATTGAACCTTTAGAAAACGAAGTTAGAATTAGATACAGAATTGATGGAGAATTACACAATGTTGCAAGTATTGCAAAAGAAAAACAATCCCAAATTATAGGAAGACTTAAAGCAATATCAAATATGCACCAGGAAAAACAAGAATCACAAGATGGTAGAATTCTAATTTATCCAGATTATAATATTCGTGTTTCTTCACAAAAAAATGTTAATGGAGAAAAATTTGTTTTAAGGTTATTAAAAAAGAATGGGAATGTAAAAAGAATATTTGACTTAGGTTTCCCAAATGACCCTATTTTAGTAGAAAAAAGTTTTAATAAACGAAATAGTATAACAATTGTAGCAGCACCAACTGGAGAAGGGAAAACAACAACTTTATATAGTATAATTGACTATTTAAATAGTCCTAATATTAATGTTACAACGATTGAAGACCCTGTAGAAATTAGAATACCAGGATTAAACCAAATTGAAATTGATGCAAAAGCTACTTTTTCTGATTCTTTAAGAACAGTTTTAAGACAAGACCCAGATATTATACTAGTAGGAGAAATTAGAGACTTAGAGACAGCAGAGATTGCAATGCAATCAGGACAAACTGGACACTATGTTTTATCTACAATACATACCATAGACAGCATAGAAGTTATTTCAAGATTAAGAAAATTGCGGAATTTCTAACTATGATATAGCAAGCACATTAGCTACATCTATATCACAAAGACTAGTTAGGAGATTATGCCCTAAATGTAAAAAGCAAAGAGATTTTACAGATAGTGAAATAGAAATTATAACTTCAATAGGTAAAAAATATAATGTAGAGTTTGACTTAAAAAACAAGAAAACTTATGATGCTGCAGGATGTAAATATTGTGACAATATAGGATATTATGATAGAATTGGTATTTTCGAGATTTTATCTTTGGGAGAGAAAATTAAAGAACTAATTATTAAGGATGCATCAAGTTTTGAAATAAGGAATGAGGCTATTTTACATGGCTATAAACCTTTAATTATTGATGGAATAAATAAGGTATTAGAAGGACAAACAAATTTAGCTGAAATTAATAAAAAACTTTTAATATTTTAATTTAGGGGGAAAATAAATAATGATAAAGATAGAAGAATTATTAAAAACAGCAATTGGTCAGGATGCATCAGATATTCACTTAATTTGTGGGCTAAAACCAAAATTAAGAATAAAAAGAATATTACAAGAAGCAGAAGGTTTTGAAACTCTTAAAGAAGAAGACATGTATGAAATATATGATTACTTTATTAAGGGAAATGTAGAAAAAGATGAAATTTATAGAAAAACAAAAAAATTAGATACTTCTTATGAATACAAAGATGTTCGCTTTAGAATTAATGTTTCTTATTCTAATGGAATACCAATTATGACTCTAAGAATTATAAAAAACACATTACCAAAATTTGAAGAACTAGGTGTTCCAGACATTGTAAGAAGAATGACATTACAACCACAAGGATTAATTTTAGTAACTGGTAAAACTAACTCTGGTAAAACAACAACATTAAATGCACTAATTAACGAAATTAATGAAAGCCAAAACAAAAAAATATTAACACTAGAAAATCCAATAGAATTTAAACATACAAGTAAAAAATCAATTGTTATTCAAAAAGAAGTTGGAATGGGTGGAGACATATTAAATTTTAGCGATGGTGTTAAAAACTCTTTAAGAGAGGACTGCGACATTTTAGTAATTGGAGAGATTAGAGACAAAAACACTATGGAAGCAGCAATAGAAATGGCAGAATCAGGCCATTTAGTAATTGGAACACTCCATACAAAATCTTGTGCAGAAACAATTGATAGAATGATTAACTTTTATGAAATAAGAGATCAAACAACAGTAAAATATTTAATCTCAACACTATTAAAATTAGTAATTTCACAAAGATTATTAAGAGGAACAAATAATGAACTAGTACTTATGCCAGAGGTTATGGTCGTTGACAATGTAGTTGCCGGATGTATTAGAAAAGAAAAATTCAGTGTATCTGAACTAGAAGATGCAATGCAAAGTAATATTGAAAAAGGAAATGTAAGTCTAATTAATTCTATTGCAAAATTATTTGTAGAAGAAAAAATTACATTAGAACAGGCTAAAAGCCAAATAGAAGAAAAAAATATAGAAACTTTAAATAGAACAATTATGCAAATGAAAATTAAAAGGCAATAATTTATACTTTTTACTATTGCTTTTTAACAAAACTTAAAAAATAATATTGTATAAGAAATATTATAAAATGGAGGATACTTCAATGCCAACATATATTTATAGAGCAGTAACCAAAAATGGACAAGAAGTAAAAAATAAAGTAGAAGACAGCAGTAGAATAAGCTTAATTAGAAAAATAAAAAGAAATGGTCTAATGCCTATTTCTGTTGTACAGTCCAATATTGGCCTATCTGGACAGAGAATCCAAAAAAAGAAAAAGAAGAATATTCAAGATGCAGATAGTGTATTAAAAAAGGTAAATACTTCAGATATTTCAAACAAAAGAAGTAGCACAAAGCTTACACTAAAAGAAAAAATAGCTTTATGGACATCTAGTGGAGAAAAAATTACCACAAGGGATTTAATGATTTTTACACAAAATTTTTATTTATTAAAAAAGGCAAATTTTAATAATGTTCATGCTTTAAATACAATTATAGAAAGTACAGAAAAATTATCTTTTAGAGGAATTTTAGAAGACATACTAGCTGGTGTAGAAGCAGGAGAAAATATGTATGTAACAATGGAATATTATACTGGAATTTTTCCATATATTTATATTAACATGATTAAAGTTGGAGAACTTTCAGGATCACTTACTAAATCACTTGAACAAGCTATTAGATATTTAGATGAATCTGCTGCTTTAACCAAAAGAGTAAAAGACATATTACTACCAAACATAATACAATTTGTAGGAATTATTATACTTTTAGTGTTAGGAACATTATTTGCGATACCAGTAATACAAGACACTTTTGATAAAGTGGGTTCTAAAGAACAATTACCTCCACTTACAATAGGATTTTCTAATTTCTTAGATCTTCTTGTAGAATATTGGTATATACCATTATTAATTATATTTGGCATTGCTTTTGCTATTGCAGCATATGTTAGAACCCCAAGAGGGAAATACAATTTCCATTATTTTAAATATACTATGCCCGTTTTTGGAAAACTAATTTATGCTTTAGATTTTGAAAGACTAATGAGAGCAGTATTATTAAATATAGACAATGGTATGAGAATACAAGAAGCTTTAGAAGTTAGTAAAAATGTAGTATCTAATTATGTTATGCTATCTATGGTGGAAACATCTATAAACAATATTTTAATAGGACAATCATGGATAGAACCATTCGAAAAATCTGGACTATCTGGACCTATGACTACAGAGATGTTAAAAATAGGAATGCAAACAGACCTTTCTGAAATGATGAACAAAATGCTAGAATATTTAAAAATAGACATAGACCATATTATGGAGAAAATTATGAAGGTAATGCCACAAATAGTATATGTTATTGTTGGAATCGTTTTAATTTTCTTTGTACTTGTTGTATTAGTTCCAATTATACGAGTATATATGGGTACATTCTTATTCTCCGCAGCAGGATTATAAACATTGTATTTATCAGGAGGAATTATGAAAATAGGAATTGATATTGGAGGAAGTCATTTAGCTGTTGGACTAATAAACGAAGAACTTGCTGTTATTGACAAAATTGATGAAGCATATAGCTTAGAAGAAAAAAAAGACCTACCACAAACCATATTAAAAAATATATACTTATATATAAATAAAATATTAATGAAAAACAACTTAGAATTAGAAACAATTTCTATCATAGGAATAGCTTGCCCTGGAACAATTAAAGATGGATATGTTCTAAAGTCTGGGAATTTATCAATCTATAATTTCCACATTATAGAAGAACTAAAAAAATTATTTCCAAAACAAATAATAATTAGAAATGATGCAAAATGCGCAGCACTAGCAGAGAAAAAGCTTGGAAGTTTAAAAAATTATCAAGACTGCATATTTTTAACGTTAGGGACAGGAATTGGTGGAGCAATTTTTTTGAAAAACAAGTTATTAGAGCCTAACAAATATTCTGGCTTTGAAGTAGGGCATATTACAATCGAAAAAAATGGAGAACTATGTTCTTGTGGAAAAAGAGGCTGCTTTGAAAATTACGCTTCAATGAGAGCCTTAAAGAAAAGAATAAGAGAAGAGTACTCTTTATGCGAGGAAACACATAGTAAAGATTTAATGAAAATTTTAAATAATAAAACAGAAAAATCTAATAAAATATTAGATGAATACTTAGAAAATTTAAGCATTGGGCTAGGAAACTTAGTTGACTTATTTGAACCAGAGGCAATTGGTATTGGCGGTAGTTTTGCATATTATGAAGAAATATTTTTAGAAAAACTAAAAGAAAAAATGCAACAAAACAATAAGACCTTTAATAACAGAAAAGATATTGAACTCATACTTGCAAAAATGAAAAACGATGCTGGAATAATAGGGTCTGTAATTATATAAAAGAACAAATCAAGAAGGATTTGTTCTTTTTGTTACATATATTTACTGCTTTTTAAGTTGGAGTGTGTATTTTGTGCATTTGACATATAGAGTAATTTATAGTATAATTTAACAAGTTGATAAGAGATTTGTATAAAATGGTTCATAAAAAGCATAAATAAAGTATGTTCGGAGAATATTATGCTTAGAATCATTAGTTTAAAAATTAAACTAATTTTTTTGTTATGGATTTAAAATTAAAACAAATATTATGTACGGAAAATTAAATAGTATGAATAACATAATGGAATAGTGCCATTATGTTATACGTTTTATACGAAAGAAGTCAAAAAAATGTCAACATAATTTAAATTTACAAGGAGGAAATAAGAAAAATGCAAACAGAAAATATGCAACAGGATAGCAACAAAACTATTCAAAAAACAAGAAAAAGAAGTTATAAACCATATAATCATACTAGACAAAGCAAAACTAAAACTACAAATCAAGAAGAAAAGGTGGTAGAGTTTAAAAAAAGCCCGTTAAAGATAATTC
>USIO01000016.1 GCA_900554815.1 uncultured Clostridium sp. | reverse complement strand
TTAAAAAAGTGGTCCGTTTTTCAATTACAAAATCGTAATTTTTTGGTCCACTTTTAGTTTATCAAAAACATATAAGGGGGTTTTTAATAGAAAAGTTTTGTACTTTTACAAACTAATAAAATATTTATAATGAATAAATATTGGAATAAAAATTTTCTTAATTAAAAATTAAAGGAACATTTTTTAGTAAAATAATTTTACTTTTATTAAAATCCAAATTATATATAAAGATAAATTTCTTGTCCTAGCAAGCAAGCAATGAATCTGTTCACACGGATTCTATTCAATGGGATGAAATCCCAAACCCTGAGTAGAAAAATTTTTATTGTATAATTTATAAAAAGCTATTTATAAATTTAAAAAAAATGTTAAAATAATTTTGATGATTTTATAGTTTGGAGTAAAGTATGATAGAAGTAGAATATAAAGAAAATTTAGATGAAGAAATTTATGAAATAATAGACGAAGAATTCAATAAATTTGCCACAAAAAATGGAATTGTTTGCAATTATAAATCATTTGCTTTTGTTGCTAAAGAAAAGTCTAAAATTATTGGAATAATAACGGGAAATTCATATTATAAAGAAGTTTATATAAGTGATTTAATTGTATTAGAACAATATCGAAATAAACATATTGGAAGCAAATTAATTGAAACAGTTGAGAACTACTATAAAAATAAAGGATATGAAAATATAAATTTAACTACTTATGGATTTCAAGCACTTGAATTTTACAAGAAATGTGGATTTAAAGTTGAATTTATTAGAAAAAGCAAAGAAAATCCTAAACTTAACAAATATTATTTAGTTAAATATTTTTAATCAATAGTATAGATAATTCAACTCATTAATAAACTTTTGAATAATGTCAAATAAAGAATTAAAAACATATGTCTTATATTTTTTTAGTATACAAAAGTATGAATTGGAGGAAAAATAACTATGAAAAGAGATTTTGCAGAATGGTTACTAACTTTCACAGATAGTATAGCAGATTATAAGTATTACATAGATTTTGAAACAATTTATAAAAAAGTTACCAAACGGCTTAAAAGTTTGGTAACTACTGCATAGCTAAAAAGAAAAACCATATGCGTTGCATATAGTCTTAATTAATCGTATTAAAATTGTATCATATGAAAATTGCTTTTGCAATAGTTATCTGAAGATTTAGGAGGTTTTATTGTAACTGAACTACTATTGTGAAACATCTAACTTTTTGATATAGTTGTAGTGTAAAATAGTAATTATTTATTAAGTAGGTAATTAAATTTATGAGAGAACAAATAGAACAATATATAAATGATAATTATGACAACTTACAGGAATACCCTTGGAATGAATATCCAAATTATACAACTTTTAAGCATAAAAATAATAAAAAGTGGTTTGCAGTAATAATGGATGTACACTTTGAAAAATTAAAAATTAATAAAGAGGGAATAGTAAATGTTATTAACTTAAAAAATATTCCAGAAATAATAGGTGGATTAAGAAGAGAAAATGGAATACTACCAGCATACCACATGAATAAAGAGCATTGGATTACAATTTTACTAGATGGTACAGTACCAAAGAAAAAAATTTGTGAGTTAATTGACATAAGTTATGAATTAACAGGAAAGAAGTAAACAATATTGTACATACTGAAATTTTGGATTTATATTGCAAGATATTCAGCCTTTTGATATAATTTTGTAAAGCAAATATTGTTCAATACTTTAAGTGATAAACTTACAGAGCAACAATTAAAAAAGCTAAATTTATATCTAATTGAATGTACAAATAATGGTAACTTTGTTGTTAGCTCTTTAAAAATAATATCATAACAATTTGCAGAAAAGTGAAATTAATTAAATTTTAAGATGGGAGGAAGCTAATTTGAATAAACTTTTAGTTAGTTATTTTTCAGCAAGTGGCGTTACCAAAAAATTGGCACAAAAAATTGCAAAAGCAATTAATGGAGATTTATTTGAAATTGAACCAGCACAAAAATATACAGCAGAAGATTTAGACTGGACGAATAAACAAAGCAGATCATCAATTGAAATGAATGATAAATCCTCTAGGCCACAGATTACAAAAAAAGTATTTAATATGGAAGAATATAAAACTGTTATATTAGGTTTTCCAGTATGGTGGTATACAGCACCTACAATAATAAACACTTTTATTGAAGAAAATAATTTAGAAGGAAAAAACATCTATGTTTTTGTAACAAGTGGAGGAACAAGTTCTAAAGGAAGCTTTAGAGATTTAAAAAATACATATAAAAATTTAAACTTTATTAGTAGTAAGCGCTATATTGGTAGCGAAACGGATGAAGATTATATTAACTGGGTAAAACCTATAGGAGACATTAAAAAATGATAAAAAAGAATAACATTTATTGCACTGAAATCATAGATCAAGGAATAAATGGAGAAGGTATTGCTAAAATTGATAATTTTACAATTTTTATTAAAGGGGCTATTAAGGGAGAAAAAGTAAGAGTTTGTATTACAAAAGTTTTATCTTCTTATGCATATGGTAAAATAATAGAAATTTTAGAAACATCTAAAAATAGAAGAAATGTAGATTGCAATACTTATAAACAATGTGGCGGATGTAACTTGAGACATATAGATTATAAAGAAACTTTAAAAATAAAAACAGATATTGTTAAAAATTGCATTTATAAAGCAATTAAGTACTCAATAGAAGTTAATGAATGTATAGGAATGGAACAACCATTTTATTATAGAAATAAGCTGCAATATCCAATAGGACTAAATAAAGAAAAAAATACAGTTATGGGTATATATGCACGGAAGAACTCATAATATTATTGAAACTACGAATTGCCTTATACAAGATAAATTGAGTCAAGAAATTGCAAGTGAATTATTCAATATTTTAAAGAAATATAATATAGCTCCATATAACGAAAAAAACGGAAGCGGCATCATTAGGCACATAATTATTAGAATAGGAAAATATACTAATGAAGTAATTGTAATAATTGTTTTGAACCAAGAGATACTACCTAATGAGAAAAATATTATAGCAGAAATTACAAAAAAATATAGAGAGATAAAAACAATTGTAAAAAATATTAATACAGAAAATACGAATGTAATTTTAGGTAATATAACACAAATAATATTTGGAAACGGATACATAAAAGACTACTTAGGTGAGTACCAATTTAATATTTCTCCAGTATCATTTTACCAAGTAAATCCAATACAAACTGTAAAACTATACAATAAAGCAATTAAATGTGCAGAATTAACTGGAACAGAAATAATATTTGACCTATATTGTGGAATAGGAACAATAGGAATATTTGCATCTAAATATGCTAAAAGAGTTTATGGAATAGAAGTAGTAGAACAAGCAACAGAAGATGCAAAAGAGAATGCTAAAATAAATGAAATTAACAATATAGTATTTTATACAGGTAAAGTTGAAGAACTATTACCAAAACTAGTAAAAGAAAATAAAGCTGATATTATATTTATTGACCCGCCTAGAAAAGGACTAGACGAAAATACAATTAATACTATACTTAAATCAGAATCAAAAAAAATAATATATATAAGTTGTAATCCAGCAACATTAGCAAGAGATTTATCAATTCTAGTACAAAAATATAATATTAAAGAAGTACAGCCTATTGACATGTTCCCATTTACAAGCCATGTGGAGTGCTGTGCGTTGCTAGAGTTAAAGAATTGCCAGTAATACTTGAATTTGCTAGCTTTCAAGATACGATAATGTTTCATAAAAGAGGTAGATTTGGACTAGAAAAAATACAAAATTCAGAAATTAATGTTAAGGTTGTTTTAGATATGGAGTGTGGAAACATATAAAATGAGTTTTTAAAATTGATATAATAGTTGCTGTGAGTAAATTGCAGAGATTATATATCTATGCTGGGTACTCCATATGATATGGTTGTATGTTAATGAACATATGAATTTATAAAAATAAAATTTAAAAGTTAAAGAGAATCCTAAGTAAAGTGCCTTGTATGATAGGTGCTTTATTTTTGCTCAAAAATTTAATATATTTAATGCGAATTTTAGTGATTTTGTTGAGGAAAAAGTAAATCTGTGATATAAATATGGTGATATATGGAGGTAAGACAAAATGGGTAAAGTATTAAAAGTAAGAGAAGTAGGAGATCCTATCCTTGAAAAACAATGCGATGAAGTTAATATAACAAATAATAATGAAGATATTATAGACATTATAGAAGATTTAAAATCAACACTAGAGTATGGAACAGGATTAGGAATTGCGGCACCTCAAATAGGTGTGGATAAAAGAATTATTGTAGTAGGAGCTAAAAAAGAAAATATAAAATATAATGATGCAGAAGAAATACCAATAACGGCAATGATTAATCCAACTTGGAAGAAATTATCAGAAGATACAGATGTGCAATATGAAGGATGTATGAGTGTTCCTAGTATCAGAGGAAAAGTAGAAAGATATAAGAATATAGAATTGACTTATTATAATGAAAATGGAGAGAAAATAGTAAAAAAATTAAATGGATTTTTTGCAAGATTAGTGCAACATGAATGTGATCATTTAGATGGAATAGTATTTTTAGAAAAAGTAAAAGGACCTAATGGATTTGCAACTAAAGAAAATATAGAAAAATATAAGTTAAGGGAAGTTAACTGATTTTTATAGAAAGACGGATTAACATAAATCAAATATGCTTAGTCTGTAATATATAAGTATTGATATAAATAATAAGATTGGAGATAACTATAGTGTTAGATAAAATAATTAAAAGTTGCAAATATGTTGCTAATAATTCAAAATCAGTTAAAATAAATGAAACAAATCTAGAAAAATTTATAGGAAAAATTAAGAAAGTAGAAACTGAACATTGGTTAGCATTTTCTCCATATAATTTATTAGATTTACCAACAGAGACAATAATAAACTTTTTGTTAGTATATGAGGCAATAGATTTTTCATTTTGGGGGAATCCTAAATGGACAATAGATACTTCTAATGGAAAAGAAGATGGTTCTATAGCATTATTGTATGCTATATTAAAGTATGTAAAAGAAAGAAATACTACTGATTTTTCTAACATAACTAAAGATGAATTTAGAGAAATATTGAAAGGTAATGTAGAAATTCCACTATTTGAAGAAAGATATCATATTATAAGAGATGTTAGTAAAATAGTAAATGAAAATATGAATGGCAATTTTTACGAGTTTATAAAAGGCATTACCATAGATATGGAGTTATTTAATATAATAATAAAATACTTTCCTAATTTTAAGGATGAAAGAAAATACAGAGAAAAAACAATATATTTTTATAAATTAGCACAATTATTAACTTCTGATATATTACATATTAGAGAACTAAAAGAAAATATAAAAGTAGATTATTCTCATTTAGTAGGGTGTAGCGATTATAAAATTCCACAAGTAATACGAGGCTTAGGAATATTAGAATACAGTGATAAACTATCTAATATTATAGATAACAAAAAAGAAATAGAAGTAAATTCAGAATATGAAGTAGAAGTAAGAGCTAATATGCTTGTAGCAATTGACTTAATAAAAAAGAAATTAGAAAATAAAGTATGTGCAATTGATATTAATGATTATATTTGGAGTCAAGGAAGAAATAAAAATATAGAGTTAAAGCCGTATCATCTGACTAGAAATACAAATTATTAATGGAAGTAGCAAATGGTAAATATATAGATTTGTCAGAAATAATCTGACAAATTAAGGGGAAGAATATGAAAGTTATAACTATAAAACAACCTTGGGCAACATTGATAGCAAAAGGATATAAGGAATATGAATTTAGAACTTGGAAAACAAAATATAGAGGAGATATTCTAATTCATGCAGGTAAAGGAATAGACAAAGAAGCAATGACTAGATTTAAAGATTTAAATTTAGAGTATCCAAAAGGTTGTATAATAGCAAAAGCAAAAATAACAGATTGTATTTATGTTGATGACAATTTTAGAAAAAAAGTTATTCCTAAAAATCCTAATGTTTATAAAGGTTTGAATAAAACAGACTGGAAAGGATATGGCTTTAAAATTGAAGAAGTTGAAGAAATTAAACCAATAGAGATAAACGGAAAACTAAGTTTGTGGGAATATGATTATAATGCTAAGGGAGAGTGAAAGGTATGTCAGTTGAAAGAAGTAATAAACTGTATAGTCAATTAGATTTATGGAATAAGTTAAATGAAAATAACACATTGCAAGAAGTACAGCAATATATAAAAGATGTGATAGAAATAAGAGGTTTTGTTTCTAAAATGTTAAAAACAGCTAAAGAAGATATGGGAAGTACTTTTCAACAGACTGTAACAGAATTAGCAGAAGAATTAAACAATATATCAGTAGATAAACTTAAGAGTTATTCAAGTAATAAAGAATATGATAATGATAACAAAATGTTTCCTTTAAAAATAGTTGACACAGGTATTGAAAACAATGGGAAAACATTAATAAAAATTGAAACTATAATTGGAAAATCATATTATTTATATATGATGAAGCATTTGTTGAAAGAAACTATAAAAATTCTTCATAATCATGAATGGAAGATACTTGATTTAGATGATAGAGTAAATATACCAACTAGCGATGATCCAGTAATTTGTTTAAATTATTATGCTGATGATACATATGATTTTGGAGGAGGATGGAATAATATAGGAAGTGAAATAATATTCCCTATTTCACCTAGAAAAATAATTTATACAAAAGTTGGAGAGAAAGAGATACAATTTAAATTAAATTATGAGTTGAGTTTGAAAATTAAAACTATGATTGTAGAACATGCTCATAGAAGGATTTTCTAAATGAACAAGGAAAGGTGGATTACAAAAGTTAGAAAAAGATATGTAAACTTGGATGAATTTCAGAGAGAAAAAGAAATGATAGAAAATTGGCATAATAATTATAAAAATATAGAATCAGAGTATTTAGAACATAAACTTTTAAGGAGGCGATAAGATGAAGTTAGAAGAATACAGATCAGGTGAATACGTAAAAATGAATGATTACAAAGCATTTATTCCCAGCAAAATAAATTATAACTGGGGATGGGATGATACTAAATTGGACAAACTATTGGCAGAAGCCAACAGGCAAATTGGAGAGTTAAATGCATATTCATTATTAATACCAAATGTAGATTTATATATTAAAATGCATGTAAAAATTGAAGCTAATAAATCAAGTAGAATTGAAGGAACAAGAACGACCGTAGAAGAAGACTTATTAGATGTAGCAGATATTAACCCAGAAAAAAGAGATGATTGGGAAGAAGTACAAAACTATGTAAAGGCTACAAACTATGGTGTAGAAAGAATAAAAAAGGGATTTCCAGTATGTACTAGATTAATAAGAGAACTTCATAAAATATTAATGCAAGGAGTTCGCGGAGAACATAAAACACCAGGAGAATTTAGAACATCACAAAACTGGATTGGAGGAAGTATGCCAAGTAATGCAGTATATGTTCCACCACCACATACAGAAATTGCAGAATGTTTAACAGATTTTGAAAAATTTATAAATAATGAAGAAATAGATACACCAGACTTAATAAAAATTGCTATTTTACATTACCAATTTGAGTCAATACATCCATTTTTAGATGGCAATGGAAGAATAGGAAGACTACTTATACCATTATATATTCAAAGTAAAGGAATGCTTGATAAATCTTGTTTATATATTTCTGATTACATTGAAAGAAATAAAAATACATATTATGATATGCTAACAAGAGTAAGAACTCATAATGATATGATAGCTTGGATTAAATTTTTCTTAGAAGCGATTATAGAAACCTCAAAAACAGCAAAAGAAAAATTTAGAAATGTAGTTGAACTTACAATGGAAATGGATAAGGTTATAATGGATTTACCAGTAAAACCAGAAAATGCTAAAAAAGTATTAGATGTATTGTATGATGAACCAATTGTTTCAAGAAAGAAAATAATTGAAAAAACAGGAATAAAATTTACAACACTAGTAGGAGTAATAAATGCATTTCAAGAAAAACAAATATTGATAGAAACAACTGGATATAGTAGAAATCAAGTTTTTGCATTTCAAAAATATATAGATTTATTTTTGAAATAGAAATTTAAAAGATAGAATCTATATTACGAAAAAATCAAAAAATTCGTAATATAGATTTTTATATTACGAAAAAATTAAAAAATCCGTTCCATAAATTTTTATAAAGTAAAGAATTAAATAATATTACTAAAAGGCAGGAAAGAGATACAGAGTGTATCTCGTAAACACATAGAAAAACAAGTTTTCTAGTCCTCTGTAAACAGCCAAAATATACAGAGAAAATGCAGAGTAATAAAAAGATAATAAAATGCTTGATATAACTGAGATGTAATAAAAAATAAACAGAATATTTATGAATGAAATACATTGTTAGTATTCTAAAATACATTTGATGTATCGGAAATACACATAGTATATTTTATAAATGATATAAAATTATTATTTATATTCAAAATAAAATTTCAAAATTGTTTCAAAAAATATTCATTGACGTATAAAAAACAAGATGTTATTATCTTAATATGAAAGATTGAAAGCAAGAAACTAAGTTAGAGAAAAAATCTAACTTTTTTTCTTGCTTTCTGTTTTTTAAATAAATTAAATGGAGGTTTTGATTATGGCAGAAATAAACCAATTACTAATAAATTACTACAAGAAAGAAGAAATGAAGAAAGTCAAAAAAATGATGGAAGAAAAACTTAAAGTAGGAAAAATTTTAGAAAATGTTAATATGGAATGGATTAGCAAAGAAGAAGTTTTAAACATACTAGGAGAAGATTATGAGCCAGTCATAAAGGAAAGTAAAGTAGAACACAAACATAAAAATGAAAATGAAAATATGATTAATACATTTAGTGTAACACCAAATACACCAATGGAAATAGCAAAAAAATATAAGAAATATTTTGAAGAATATAACAAAAATAGAAAAGAAATTTGCAAAGATAAAAATATTAGTAATGGAACATTTCAAAAATATTTGAGATTGAATTATTTAACACCAGAATTACAAGAACTTGTAAATAATAAAAGGTTAGGAATAAATCCAGCAGAACATATAAGTTTTTTAGATGAAAAAAATCAATTTAAGATAGTAGAAATAATACAAAATTATAATTACGAAATCACAGATAACATAGCTCAAAAAATAAAGAGAGATTTTAGAAAAAGCAAAAAATTAGGTGAAAACTATATTCTAAGCGAGGAAAAACTAGAAAGTTATAAAAATGAAAAAAGTTTGAAAATAATTTTTACACAAGAAGAAATAGCAAAATATTTTAATGACATACCAAACCAAAAAATAAAAGAATACATTATAAGTATTTTAGAAAATACAAGAGATGTATGAGGTGTAGCCTATGGAAAATATTAATAAACAAAAGATAAATATTAAACTATTACAAGAAAAGATAGATGCTAATTTATTAAATGGAAGTATTGAAATAACACTTTTAAATAGAATATACAAAGACAAATTAATAGATGAAAAAATATACAAACAAGCAAAAGAGAACATTATAAAGGAATATAAACTAGAAAAATACGAGATTGATTTTAACTTTTAAATAGTGTATAATCCAAACAGGGTTCTCTCTAACAGAATGGAGGATTAATGGAAGTTCAAGTTATAGAGAAAGTACAAGGAAGAATAGATAGAACTACAGGGTTGCAAATAAATCGAAGGCTAAAAGTAGTAGCATATGCAAGAGTAAGCACAGATTCAGAAGACCAATTAAACAGTTTTGAATCACAAGTAAAATGCTACAATGAAAAAATAACAAAAAATATAGAATGGTCTTTTGTAGAAGTATATGCAGATGAGTCAATATCAGGAACACAAGATTATAAAAGAAGTAATTTTATGAGAATGATACAAGATAGTATGAATGGAAAAATTGATTTAATATTAACAAAATCAATATCAAGATTTGCAAGAAATACACTAGATACTCTAAAATATGTAAGAATGCTAAAAGAGAAAAATGTAGCAATTCTATTTGAAGAAGAAAATATTAATACTCTAGAAATGGCAGGAGAATTACTATTAACAATATTAAGTTCAGTAGCACAACAAGAAAGTGAAACAATATCATCACATGTAAAGCTAGAGCTAAAAATGAAACAACAAAGAGGAGAACTAATTGGATATAATGGATGTTTGGGTTATACTTATGATAAAGAAAACAAAAGTATATCTATTAACCAAGAAGAAGTGGAAATAGTAAAATATATTTTTAATAGATATGCACAAGGTGTAGGTTCAAGTATAATTGCAAAAGAACTAACAAACATGAAATATCTAACACCAAAAAGACTAACAAGATGGAGTGATTCAACAGTTAGAAGAATACTGAAAAACGAAAAATACAAAGGTGATGTCTTGCAAGGAAAAACTTATACAACAGATCCTATAACACATAAACGAGTAATCAATATGGGAGAAGAAAATCAGTATTATATTAAAGAACACCATACAGCAATAATTGAGCCAGAACTATTTGACAAAGTACAGCAAATATTAGAAAAAAGAGCAGGTTCAAGAAGCAAAGGAAAAAGAAGATGTAATTATAGTAGAAAATATCCATTTAGTAGTAGAATTTATTGTGGATTTTGTGGAATTGTTTTAACAAGAAGAAATTGGAACTCAAAAACTAAAAATGAGACACCAGTATGGCATTGTATGAACTTTGTTAAAAGAGGGAAACAAGAATGTCCTAAATGTAAAGCAATGAGAGAAACAGTAATAGAAAATTGTTTTGTAGATGCATACAAAATATTATGCAGAAACAAAGGTGATATTGTAAATAAATTTATAACAAGAATAAATAGCATTATTACTGAGAACTCATCAAGTAAGTTAATAGAAAATATTGAAACAGAAAAAGAAAAGCTAAAATCAAAAATGAATAAATTAATTGATTTAAGTTTAGAAAATGCCATTGATAGAGAAATATTCTTAGAGAGAAAAGAGAAAATACAAAATCAAATCGAACAATTAAATCTAAAGCAAGAAAAATTAGTGTTAGATGAAAGAAACAAAACAAACAGAAAACTTAGCCTAAATAAGCTAAAACGATATCTTGAAAACGGAGAAATTATAACAGAATTTGATAAAGATGCTTTTGAAATTTTAGTAAAACAAGTTATAATTGGTGGATATGATGAAAAAGATAAAGCAGACCCAAAACAAGTAATTTTTGTACTAAAAAATGAAAGTAAAATTAATTATGAAGATTATCTACAGACAAGAGGCGATATTCACGAAAAAAATCTACAGATGAGCGACCACACATGTGGAGTGCGTGGTTACTATGATATTGAAAGAAAACTTATAACTTTTGATACAAAGAAATTTGACGAAATATTTTAAAACTAAAAAAATGATTTAATTATTTGGTTTTATATTTTATTAAATGCTAAAGGCAGGGAAGCATGCTTGATGCAATGCTATTACACATATATTGACACTACAAGAACAAAAGACTTTAGTTGCGAAGACACAAAATGAAGGTGTTGTAAGAGATAACAAAATATATTTAATAGTTAAAGGAAGGGCTAAAAAATGAATAGAACAAAAAGAAGAATTTTTAATACTGCTATAAAAATATTTGCCGAAAAAGGATATGATAACACTAGCGTAGAAGAAATAACAGCAATTGCTGGAGTGGCAAAAGGATCATTATATTATCACTTCCATAAAAAAGAGGACATATTTGACATGCTTTTAGAAGAAGGAAAAAAGCTTTTACAAAATAATATAGAAATAAAAACAAAAAATTGCCAAACGGCATTAGAAAAAATTAAAGCAATTATTTTAATACAAATAAAAGTTACTGTAAAATATGAGAACTTTCTTAATATAGTTTTTTCAGAAATATGGGGTGAAGAAGAAAAAAATAAAAAGTGCAAAAGAGCAGTATTTGAATATGTAAATATTCTAGAAAAAATTATTAAAGAAGGAATAGAAAATGGCGAGTTTTATAATGGAGACATAGAAGCAATTGCTTCAGGAATATTTGGAGTGACATGCTCGAGCCTTATATATAGATTAAAGAAAAATAAAGAAGCGGACATTCAAAAAGTATATAATGGATTTATAGATACTGTTGTAAGAGGAATAAGTAAAATATAAAAAATAGTTTTGCAATTCAGATTTTTTATAAAAAAATAAAGATAAAATCTTTATTTTTTTTTGTGAGTAAATGTTGAAAATAGATTATACTGACCTACCAGTTTAAAGACATGTGAAGATAATAATGATATAAATATATATGTTTATATAAAATTGTAAAAGGAGATTTAAATGACTAATAAATCATGTAATTGTTTAAAAATAACTAATTTAAAAGATATGCTAAATAAAACAGAAAAACTATATGATAAAAAATTAGCATATAAAATAAAAATTGAAAAGGATAAATATAGAACAATAACTCATAGCGAAGTAAGGAAAATGGTAAATAACTTAGGAACAGAATTAATAAACCTAGGGCTAAAAAATAAAAGAATAGGAATTATAAGCGAAAATAGATATGAATGGGCAATAGCGTATTTATCGGTGGTTTGTGGCACAGGAGTAGTAGTGCCATTAGATAAATCTTTGCCAGGAAATGAACTAGATACATTAATTCAAAGATCAGAAATAGAAGCGATTTTTTTCTCTAGCAAGTATGAAAATACATTAAAAAAGATAATGAATAATCAAAATAGTAAATTAAAATATTTAATTTCAATGGATGCAAAGTCACATAATAAAGAAGTTTACTCACAATATCAACTAATAAAAACAGGGGAAAACTTAATAAAACAAGGAAATTTGGAATTTATAAATGCAAAAATTAATTCAGAAGAAATGAGCATAATGCTTTTTACATCTGGAACAACATCTCAGTCTAAAGTTGTAAGCCTATGCCATAGAAATATATGCTCTAATTTAATGGACTTAGGCAACATTTTAGATGTAAACTCAGAAGATATTTTTTTGTCAATTTTACCAATACATCATGTTTTTGAATGTACAGTAGGATTTTTGTTTCCATTATATATAGGAGCCCAAATAGTATTTTGTGATGGTTTAAGACATATAGTTGAAAACCTAAATGAATATAAAGTATCGGTTATGGCATGTGTTCCAAGTATATATGAAGGAATATTTATGATGATTAGAAAAAAACTTGACAAAGAAGGAAAACTGCATAGCGTTATTGAAAAAGAAGAACGATATAAAGATTCATCAATGCAAGAAAAAAAAGAAGTATTTAAAGAAATCCACAATATGCTAGGAGGAAAAATTAAATTATTAATTAGTGGAGCAGCATCATTAGAACCAGGTATAGAAAAGAAATATAGAAATTTAGGAATTAACTTAGTACAAGGATATGGCTTAACAGAAACTTCACCAGTAATTGGAATTGGTACTAATAATCATTACAAAACTGGGTCTATAGGAAAAACTATACCTAGTGTAAAAGCAAAATTAGTTAATAAAAATGAAGATGGAGTAGGAGAATTAGTAGTAAAAGGACCAAATGTAATGTTGGGATATTACAATAATAAAGAAGCTACAAAAGAGGCTATAAAAGATGGGTGGTTTTATACAGGGGACTTAGCAAAGATAGATGATGATGGATACATTTTTATTTGTGGCAGAAAAAAAAGTGTAATCGTACTAAAGAATGGTAAAAATATATTCCCAGAAGAAATGGAACATCTTGTAAATAAAATTGAAGGTGTCAAAGAATCCTTTATTTTTGGTAAAGCTCAATCAGAAGATAAAAATGATATTAAAATTAATGTTCAAATAGTATTTGATAGAGAAACAATGAAAGATATTTATAATGTACAAAGTGATGATGAAATATATAATGTTTTATCAAGAAAAGTCAAACAGATAAACAAAATAATGCCACAATATAAAGCAATTAGAGGAATAATTATAACAGAAAGAGCATTAATAAAGACAACAACAAATAAAATAAAAAGGCAGGCAAATTTAGATGCAATTGAAGAAACTAAAAACTAAATTTTTAGGAAGAAATTTTATTTTCTATGATGTAATAGATTCAACTCAGAATGAAATAACAAGACTAATAGAAAATGGAAATATACAAAATGGAACTGTAATAATGGCAAATATTCAAACAGCAGGTAGAGGGACACATGGCAGGATATGGTATACAGATGAGACAAACAATATAGCGTTTTCTTTGTTCATAGATTTAAATTGCGTTATAAGAGAAATAGAAGGAATAACATTTGAAATTGCTAAGGACATTATAAATATTTTTTATGATAAATATAAAATAGAACTAGACATTAAATTACCAAATGACATTGTATATAATAATAAAAAAATTGGAGGTATTTTAACAGAAAGTAAAATAAATTCAGGGAAAGTAAGATTTCTAATTGTAGGAGTTGGAATTAATACAAGTAAAATAAATTTTTCTGATGACATAAAATATTTTGCAACTTCAATAAAAAAAGAATTTAATATAGATATAAACACAATTGAATTTGTAACTGAATTTTGCAACAGATTTGAAAAAAATATAATAAAAAGGAGACAAACTAAATGAAATTAGGTTTTTTATTTCCAGGCCAAGGCTCTCAAAATGTAGGGATGGGAAAAGATATATACAAGGAACATGAAAGTGTTAGAAAGATTTACAATTATGTAAAAAAATTAACATGCATAGATATTGCAAAACTTTCATTTGAAGGACCAGAAGATATTTTAAACCAAACAAAGAATACTCAACTTGCAATACTTACAATGAGTTTGGGAATTTTAGAAATCTTAAAACAAGAAAATATATATGCGACAATATCGGCAGGACTAAGTCTAGGCGAATATACAGCTCTAATATATAGCAAAGTGTTTTCACTTGAAGAAGGTATAAAAATTGTTCAAAAAAGAGGAGAATACATGCAAAACCTTTTGCCAGAAGGTAAATGGCAAATGGCAGCAGTAATAGGGTTAAATGAAAAACAAGTAGAAGAAATCTGCCGCCAAGTAAAATTGGGTTTTGTAGTTCCTGCAAATTATAACTGTACAGGTCAAATTGCAATATCTGGTGAAGAACAAGCAGTACTAGAGGCAGAACAAATTGCAAAACAAATGGGAGCTAAAAGAGTAGTAGAATTAAAAACAGCTGGACCATTTCATACAGAAAAACTAGTCAAAAGCTCGAATGCTTTAAGAAAAGAACTTGAAAATATAAAAATAAATAAGTTTGAAACTAAAGTTATTAAAAATTTAGATGGAGAAATTTATAAAGACACAGATAATATAAAAGATATACTAGCCAAACATATTATTAGCCCAGTTAGATTTTCAAAAACATTAGAAAACATGGTTTTAAGTGGAGTTGATACTTTTGTGGAAATTGGACCAGGAAAAACGCTTACTAGTTTTGTAAAAAGAACTAAAATAAATAAAGAAATACAAACATTAAATATTAATGATAATTTAAGCCTTAAAGAAGCTATAAGATTTTTGAAAGGAGAAAAATAAATGAATAAAGTTGTTTTTATTACAGGTGGAAATAGAGGAATTGGAAAACAAATTGCCCTAACTTTTGCAAAAGATGGTTATGATGTTTCAATTAATTATCGTACACAAAGCGAAGAACTAGAAAATTTAAAAAAAGAAATAGAAAAAAATAATGTAAAATTTTTAGCAGTTCAAGGAGACGTCGCAAATTTTGAAGATTGTGAAAAATGTGTAAAAGAAATAATTCAATATTATGGAAAAATAGATGTTTTAGTAAATAATGCTGGAATTACGAAAGATACACTATTAATGAAAATGAAAACAGAGGAATTTGAAGATGTTATAAAGGTTAATTTACAAGGAACATTTAATGTAACTAAAAATGTAATAAATTATATGATAAAAGCTCGCTCAGGGAAAATCATAAATATTTCATCTGTAGTAGGAATATCAGGGAATGCAGGACAAACAAATTATTCAGCATCTAAAGCAGGAATAATTGGTTTTACCAAAAGCTTGGCTAAAGAAGTAGCCAAAAGAAATATAAATGTAAATGCAGTAGCACCAGGGTTTATTCAAACTGATATGACAAATATTTTAAAAGAAGAAACAAAAGAAAATATTGTTAAACAGATCCCTTTAGGTAGAATAGGAAATCCACAAGATGTTGCAAATGTGGTTAAATTTTTAGCGTCAGATGACAGTTCGTATATCACTGGACAGGTTATTAATATTGATGGCGGATTGCTAATGTAATATACAAGATATATAAAGAAAGGAGAAAAAAATGGAAAGAAGAGTAGTAATTACAGGTATAGGAGCAATAACTCCAATAGGGAATACTGTAGAAGAAATGTGGGCAGGAATAAAAAATAAGAAATGTGGAATAGATAATATTTCGCTATTTGATAATTCTGACTTTAAAACAAAATTAGCTGCAGAAGTAAAAGATTATAATCCAATTAATTATTTTGAAACAAAAGAAGCTAAGAGACTAGACAGAAGTTCGCAATTTGCACTAATTGCAGCAAGAGAGGCCTTTATAGATAGTAAAATTACAAATGAAAATACAGAGTTAAATGATGTAGGAGTTTTTGTTAGCTCTGGAATTGGAGGATTGAAAACAATTCAAGAACAATGCGAAATAAGAACAATAAAAGGACATAACAGAATTTCGCCAATGTTTATTCCTATGGCAATTTCTAATATGCCAGCTGGAAATATAACTATTGAATTAGGACTAAAAGGAGAATCAATTTCACCAGTTAGTGCTTGCGCATCTTCAACTCATGCGATTGGGGAAGCATATAGAACAATAAAACATGGATATGAAAATATAATTTTAGCAGGAGGAACAGAAGCATCTATTTGCGAAATGGGTATAGCAGGATTTGAAAATATGAAAGCATTATCAAATTCAACTGACAAAAACAGAGCAAGCATACCATTTGACAAAGAAAGAAGTGGATTTGTTATGGGTGAAGGCTCTGGAATTCTTATTCTTGAAGAATTAGAGCATGCCAAAAAAAGAAATGCACATATTTATGCAGAAATAATTGGATATGGGGCTACATCAGATGCATACCATATTACTTCACCAGATCCGGAAGGAATAGGTGGAGCAAGAGCAATGATGAGAGCACTAAAAGATGCAAAACTAAAAGCCACAGATATAGATTATATAAATGCACATGGAACTTCTACACATTTAAATGATTTAACTGAAACTAAGGCTATTAAAATAGCTTTGGAAAATTCAGCGAAAAATGTAATGGTAAGCTCTACTAAAAGTAATACTGGACATCTCTTAGGGGCAACAGGTGCTATTGAAGCTATAATGTGTATAAAAGCATTAGAAGAAGAAATTATTCCACCAACAATTAATTATAGGCAAAAAGATAATGAATGTGACTTAAATATTGTAGAAAATGAACTAATTTATAAGAAAATAAATATTGCAATGTCTAATTCATTAGGATTTGGTGGGCACAATGCAAGCATTATATTAAAAAAATATGTGGAATAACATACTTAATAAATATATAAGACTTATCTAAAATATTAATTTTTTAATCTAATTTATATATTAGGAAAGGAATGAGTAAAAATGGAATATGAAAAAATTAGACAATTAATAAACGAGATAGATCAATCAACATTAACTGATGTAGACATAAGTTTTACAGATGGAACTAGAATTAGTATTAAAAAAGAAAACAATAAAAATTATATAGATACTGATTTAAAAAGCAAAGAAGTAGTAATAAATAATGAACAATTATACACAAATAAAGAGGAGAAAAAGTCAGAAGGAAATATTGTAAAATCCCCGATGGTTGGTACATTTTACATAAAACCATCTCCAACTGCAGAACCATATGTAGAAATTGGAAAAGATGTAAAAATAGGAGACACACTTTGCATAATTGAAGCAATGAAATTAATGAATGAAATTGAATCTGAATTTTCGGGTAAAATTTTAGCTATTTTAGTAAAAGATGGTGATATAGTTGAGTATGGTACACCATTATTCAAAATAGGATAGGAGGGAATATGCTAGACAAAACAGAAATAAAAAAAATAATACCACAAAGAGAACCATTTTTAATGATTGATGAAGTTGAAAACTATATTCCAGGAGAATGTGCAGTAGCATACAAAAAAATAGATGAAAAAGAATGGTATTTCAAAGGGCATTTTCCAAATAATCCAATAATGCCAGGAGTTTTAATAACCGAAAGCTTAGCACAAACAGGAGCAGTAGCAATTCTTTCTGCTGAAGAAAATAAGGGCAAAAATGCTTTATTTGGAGGAATTGACAAAATGAAGTTTAAAAAAATAGTTGTACCTGGTGATAAGTTAAAATTAGAAGTTAGGATTATTAGAAAAAAAGGACCAATAGGAGTTGGAGAAGCTATTGCAACAGTTAATGGAAAAATAATTGCTAAAGGTGAACTTACTTTTGCTTTAGTATAATATAAAAGAAAGGAAAAACGTAATGAAAAAAATATTGATTGCAAACCGCGGAGAAATTGCAGTTCGTATTATTAGAGCATGCAAAGAAATGAATATAAAAACAGTTGCAGTTTATTCACAAATAGATAAAGATACATTACATACAAAACTAGCTGACGAAGCAATATGCATAGGACCAGCATCAGCTACTAAAAGCTATTTGAACATAAAAAATATAATAGAATCTGCCTATATAACAAACTGTGATAGTATACATCCAGGGGTTGGTTTTCTATCAGAAAACTCCCAATTTGCCCAAATATGTGAAGAGTCAAATATAAAGTTCATAGGACCCAACTCAAAAACTATAGATTTGTTAGGAAATAAATCTAATGCAAAAGAGTTAATGAAACAAGCAGACATTCCAGTTATACCAGGTTCAAATGGTAGCATTAAAAATTTGGAAGAAGCAATATTAGTTGCAAAAAATATAGGATATCCAGTTATATTAAAAGCAGCTACTGGTGGTGGCGGAAAAGGTATAAGAATAGCTAAAAATTCAGAAGAACTTCAAAAAAATTATGAAATTGTAAAACAAGAAGCAAAAACATCATTTAATGATGATAACATCTATATAGAAAAGTTTATAGAAAACCCAAGACATATTGAAATTCAAATATTAGCAGATGAACATGGAAACATAGTTCATTTAGGGGAAAGAGATTGCACAATTCAAAGAAAACATCAAAAAATTATAGAAGAAACTCCATCTACAATAGTTGATGATAAATTAAGAAATAAAATGGGGAATGTAGCTATGAAAGTAGCAAAAGTAGCAAACTATACAAGTTGTGGAACAGTAGAATTTTTGGTAGATAAAAACAATCACTTTTATTTTATGGAAATGAATACAAGAATTCAAGTAGAGCACCCAATAACAGAAATGAGAACCCGGAATAGATATAGTCAAAGAACAAATAAAAATAGCTGCAGGAGAACCACTAAGATGGAAACAAAAGGAAATTGAATTTAAAGGACATTCTATTGAATGCAGAATAAATGCTGAAAATCCAAGTAAAAATTTCATACCATGTCCAGGAACTATTACAGGAGTAAATCTACCAGGTGGAAATGGAATTAGAGTAGATACAGCAATTTATAATGGATACACAATACCACCTAACTATGACTCTATGATTGCCAAAATAATTGCTTTAGGAACAAATAGAAATGAAGCACTTGCAAAAATGAAAAGGGCATTAGAAGAGCTTGTAATAGACGGAGTAGATACAAATAGAGATTTTCTATTTGATATTATAACTAATCCAGATTTTATAAGAGGAAAATTTGATACTTCATTTATTGAAAATCAATTTAAACAATAAAAGGTGAGAATATGATTATTGATAAAATTAAAAAAAGAGATAATAAAGTTGTAAAAACAAAAAAAAATAATGTTGATATACCAATAGGAAAATGGCTAAAATGTGAAGAATGTAAGGAAATTGTATATAAAGAAACAGTTAGAAACAATTTAAATATTTGCCCTAATTGTGGACACTATTTTAGAATGCATATAGGAAAAAGACTAGAACTAATAATAGACAAAGGAACATATAAAAAATTTGACTTAGAATTAGAGATGATTAACCCATTAGAATTAGAAGACTATCCTAAAAAAATAAAAATATTAAGAGAAAAAACAGGGTTAGATGAAGCTGTAAGCTGTGGTATGGGTAATATTTACGGAGAAAAAGTTATAATTTGCATAATGGATAGCGGATTCTTAATGGGAAGTATGGGAGCTATAGTGGGTGCAAGAATTTCTTATGCAATAGAACAGGCAATAAAGCAATCACTACCACTAATTATTTTTACTGTTTCTGGTGGAGCAAGAATGCAAGAAGGAATAATATCATTAATGCAAATGGCAAAAACAGCAGCAACACTTACAAAACTAGATAAAGCAGGTTTATTATACATATCAGTTTTAACAGACCCTACATATGGTGGAGTTACAGCATCATTTGCAAGCTTAGGAGATATTATTTTAGCTGAGCCTAGGGCTATGATAGGATTTGCAGGACCAAGAGTTATTGAACAAACCATAGGGGAAACACTACCAGAAGGATTTCAGACAGCAGAATTTTTATTAGAACACGGATTTATAGATAAAATAGTTGAAAGAAAAGATTTAAAAGAAACACTCTATAAAATAATTCAGTATCACAAAGGAGGTAAAAAAAATGCCTAGCCAAAAACTATCAGCATGGGATAGAGTTGAAATAGCAAGAAACCCTAAAAGAAAAACTGCTCTTGACTATATAGAAAAAATTTTTGACGAATTCATGGAACTGCATGGAGACAGAAATTTCAAAGACGATAAATCTATTTGTTGTGGACTGGCAAGATTAAAAAATCAAAATTTTACAATAATTGCACAACAAAAGGGAAGAACAACAAAAGAAAATATTGAAAGAAATTTTGGAATGCCTAATCCAGAAGGGTATAGAAAGGCTGTAAGATTTATGAAGCAAGCAGAAAAATTTAAAAGACCAGTTATTACTTTTATTGATACAAAAGGAGCTTATCCAGGGATTGGTGCAGAAGAAAGAGGACAAGGGCAAGCTATTGCAAATTCAATATTCGAAATGGCAAAATTAAAGGTGCCAACAATTGCAATAATAATTGGAGAAGGCTCAAGTGGTGGAGCATTAGCCATAGGAACAGCTAACAAGGTATTTATGCTAGAAAATGCAATATACTCTATTCTTTCTCCAGAAGGTTATAGCAGTATATTATGGAAAGATGGAACCAGATATAAAGAAGCGGCTGAAAAAATGAAACTAACGGCTAAAGATTTATACAATTTGAAACTTATAGATAAAATAATTAAAGAACCTAAAGATGAAAATAATGAAATTTTTGAAAAAACAGCAACTAGCTTAAAAAGAGAAATAGTAAAAGCAATTAATGAAATGAAAAATTTAACTAGTGAAGAAATTGTTGAGACAAGATACAAAAAATTTAGAAATATAGGAGAAGTATGGAGGTATGAAAATGTTATTAGAAAATAAAAAAATATTAATAATGGGAATAAGAAATAAATGGAGTATTGCTTATGGAATTGCAAAATCAGCATATGAAAATGGTGCTAAATTAATATTTACTTATATGGGAGAAGAAAACAAGAACAAAATTGAAGAACTAATAGCAGAATTTTCTGGAAGTAAAGCTTATGTATTAAATGAAGCATCTAACGATCAAGCAGTTAGAGAATTATTTAAACAGATAAAAACAGAAAATGGAAAAATAGATGGGATAGTTCACAGTATTGCACACGCAAATACAGAAGATTTGCATAACGACTTTTTATATACTAGCAAAGAAGGATATTCACATGCAGTTGATGTAAGTAGTTACTCATTTGTGCTAACTGCAAGAATAGCAAAAGAAATAGAAATGTTAAATGAAAATGCATCATTATTAACATTAACATATTATGGTTCTACAAAAGTATTAGAAGGATATAACATAATGGGAGTTGCAAAAGCAGCATTAGAATCTAGTGTAAGATATTTAGCAAATGATTTAGGAAAAAGCGGGATAAATGTAAATGCGATTTCAGCAGGTCCAATTAAAACATTGTCAGCCAAGGGAATTAAAGATTTTTCTTCAATTTTAACAACTGTAGAACAAAAAGCACCATTACACAGAAATGTAACAACAACGCAGGTTGGAAATGTAGCAACATTTTTACTAAGCAATATGTCTAACTGCATTACTGGACAAATTATATATGCAGATAATGGATATAATATAATGGGAGTATAATAATTAAGCAACGAAAGTAATCTATTATACCATCTTAAACATAAATAAAAACAAATAAAGACTTGAAATTTAAAAACAAAATGTGTATACTGATAAAAAGAAAAGAATATGGAGGCATAATATATGATAAAAAATATATTATCTAAAATAAAAAAGCAAGATACCATCTAGTGTGTGGCCTTGCTTTTTATGGTGTTTAGGAGGTAGATAATTTGAAAATTGATAGTATTGAGGAACTAAAAAATAAAGCCAGAAATGTAAGAATTAGTATTATTGAACAAGTATATGCTGCTAAGTCTGGACATCCCGGCGGAGCACTCTCTTGTGCAGACATTTTAACAGCACTATATTTTAACCAAATGAATATTAATCCAAAAGACCCAAACGCAAAACAAAGAGATAGGTTTGTACTATCTAAAGGACATGCTTCACCTGCACTATATGCTACATTAGCTGAATGCAATTATTTTGATAAAAAAGAATTAAAACATTTTAGAAATATAGACAGTAAATTACAAGGACATCCAGATATGAATAAGGTAATAGGTGTGGATGCAACAACTGGTTCTTTAGGGCAAGGATTATCTATAGCAAATGGAATGGCCTTAAATTCTAAAATTAATCGCGAAGGGTATAGAGTGTATTGCTTATTAGGAGATGGAGAACTAGAAGAGGGACAAATATGGGAGGCTGCCATGACAGCTTCACATTATAAACTAGATAATTTATGCGTAATTGTAGATAACAACAACTTACAAATTGATGGAGAAATAGAAAAAGTTGCAGGATTAAATAAAATAGAAGAAAAATTTAAAAGCTTTGGATTTGAAACACTTATTATAGATGGACATAATTTTAAAGACATATTAGAAGCTTTAAAAATTGCAAGAAAAACAAAAGAAAAGCCAACAGCAATTATTGCTAAAACAATAAAAGGAAAAGGAGTATCCTTCATGGAAAATCAGGTGAGCTGGCATGGAAAAGCACCAAATGAAGAACAATACGAACAAGCTATTAAGGAATTGAGTATAATATAGGGGGAATTTGTAAATGGATATATCTAAAAAAATAGCAACACGTCAAAGTTATGGGGAAGAACTGGCGCTAATAGGAGAAAAAAATACGGAAGTTATTGTATTAGATGCAGATTTAACAACAGCAACTAAAACGGAGTTATTTGCAAAGAAATTTCCAGAACGATTTTTCAATATTGGAATTGCAGAACAAAATATGTTATCAACTGCGGCTGGATTAGCAACATGTGGAAAAATACCGTATGTTAGTACATTTGCTGTATTTGCAGCAGGACGAGCATATGATCAAATTAGAAATAGTATATGCTATCCAAACCTAAATGTAAAAATATGTGCAACACATGCAGGAATTACTGTTGGAGAAGATGGGGCAACTCATCAGATGATAGAAGATATATCATTAATGAGAACACTACCCAACTTAACTGTTATGTGTACATCAGATGATATTCAAACTAGATGGGCTATTAGGGAAATATCTACTATAAATGGACCAGTATATATAAGACTATGCAGATTAGCTACTCCCGTTATTTATGAACAAAACCAAAACTTTAAAATTGGAAAAGCAATACAAATTGGAGAAGGAACATATGCAACTGTTTTTGCAACAGGAGTTACAGTAAGTGAAGCTATAAAGGCGCAAGAAGAACTAAAAAAACAAAATATTAATATAAGAGTTGTAGATATTCATACAATAAAACCAATTGATGAAGAAACAATTGTAAAATGTGCCAAAGAAACAAAAAAACTAATTTCCATAGAAGACCATAATATTATTGGGGGACTTGGAAGTGCGATTTCAGAAGTACTAACAACAAAATATCCTAGTAAATTAATTAGAATGGGAATACCAGACCGCTTTCGGAAAATCTGGAAAAGCAGAAGAATTGTTAAAGTATTTTCACCTAACAGAAAAAGACATAATAGAAAAAATAACAGAATAGTTTAAAACAGTAACTTATTAAAATGTTTTTTATTTTTATGTGAATTTTATGTGAATTTTTATTTTCTACGGAAATAAAAGAAAAACGATATAAACTGATAAAAAATATCAAAAATATATCGTTTTTTTTGTTTTTTGCTCTTGCAATTAAAATCGATTATTGTTATGATGTAAATGGAAGGTTATAAACTGAATTCAATTATGAGGAGTAATATATGATAGAGTTTAAAAATGTCTCTAAGACATACGATACAGGAACTGAAGCAGTACATAATGCTAACTTTAAGATAGAAAAAGGAGACTTCGCATTTTTAGTTGGAGCATCTGGGTCTGGTAAGTCTACTTTAATAAAACTAATTCTAAAAGAAGAAGAGCCAACTTCTGGTAACATTATTATTAATGGTAAAGATACTACTTTTTTAAAACAAAATAGAATTCCATATTTACGAAGAAGTATGGGAGTTGTTTTTCAAGACTTTAGATTATTAGCAGATAAAACTGTATATGATAATGTTGCTTTTGCAATGTACATTGTTAGAGCAACACCTCGTCATATTAGAAGACAAGTTCCAATGGTATTATCACTAGTTGGTTTAAGTGGAAAAGCGAAAGTATACCCTCATGAATTATCTGGAGGAGAACAACAAAGAGTAGCTCTAGCGCGCGCCCTAGTTAATAATCCAGCTATGATTATTGCTGACGAACCAACAGGAAATTTAGATCCTGAAACTGCTTGGGATATAATGAACTTATTAAATGATATTAATTTACGTGGAACAACAGTAGTTGTTGCAACACATGCTAAGGACATTGTAGACAAAATGAATAAAAGAGTTATACAAATTAACAAAGGCAATATTGTTAGAGATAGTAAGGGTGGGTATAGTAGTGAAATATAATGTTATTTTTTATTTAATTAGCGAAGGTTTTAGAAATGTATTAAAAAATAAAAAATCTACTTTAGCTTGTTTAGGAATTATGTGTGCTACTATGGTAATATTTGGTATATTTTTTGCAGTAATTGAAAACATTAACAATATAATTTTACAAGTCGAAGAAGATCAAGGAATAGAAGTATTTATTCAAAATGCGGCAACAGATGACCAAATTAAAGAACTTGGAGAAAAGATTAAAGCCGTTGAAGGAGTAAATAATATTAGATATAAAAGCAAAGAAGATGCATTAACACAAATGAAAGAAAGATTTAAAGAAAGACAGAATTTACTAGACGGGCTTACAATTTTCCCAGCATCTTATGTTGTTACACTTTCTGACTTAAGCTTAAGTAAAAGTGTACAGGATACAATATCAGGTTTTGAAAATGTAAAAAATATTACTAGTAGTGAAGATACAATAAATAAACTAATAAATATAGCAAATGGTGTTAGAATTGCAAGTGCTGTTATACTAATACTATTGGTTTTAATATCTGTATTTATTATAACAAATACTATTAAGTTAACTGTACATGCTAGAAGGAAAGAGATTTCTATAATGAAATATGTTGGAGCAACTAATGGATTTATTAGATGGCCATTTATTGTAGAAGGTATTACAATAGGAGTTATTGCTGGAATGATATCACTATTAATTATAGGCGGATTATACAATTTATTAACAGATAGAGTCTTAGAAACATCATTACAAAATATTATTGATGTATCATTACTAAGCTTTAACGAAATGTTTAGCCTAATATTGATAGTATATTTAATACTTGGAGTTGGAATTGGCATTGTTGGAAGTTCAATATCAATGAGAAAATATTTAGAAGTATAAAAGGAGTAATTGAATGAGAAGATGTAGAATAGTAATATGCACCATAACTATAATTATTTTGTCTTTAACTACTGCTTCTTTTTGTTCAAATATACTAGAATTAGAGGCACAAAGAGATGAAATTAATTCACAAAAAGAAGAGGCAAATAACCAAATAACTGAAATACAATCTGAACTATCAGAAAACCTACAAGAAGTACAAGAATTAACAGAAAAAATTGAAAACTATGAACAAGAAATTTCACAATTACGTAATGAAGAAGAAACATTAAAAGATGAAATAAATGAATTAGAAAAACAACTATCAATATCTGAAAATAATTATAACAAGCAAAAGAAACTATTGGAAGATAGACTAGTTACACTATATGAAGCAGGAGAAACATCATATTTGGATGTATTACTTAATTCTAAAAGCATATCTGATTTTATTTCTAACTATTATTTAATATCCGAAATAGCCAAATATGATACAGAACTTTTAACCGACATAGAAAACGAAAAAATAAAGATAGAAAATAGCAAAAAAGAAGTAGAAGCCAAAAAAGATTCATTAAAAAGCGCAAGAATAGAAAAAGAAAGAAATAATATTGTATTAGAAAATACTAGAATATTAAGAAATAAATATATAAGCCAACTAACAGAAGAAGAAAAACAATTGCAAGAGAAAATAAATATTTATAACGAAGAACTTAAAAAAATAGAAGCAGATATACTATTACTAACTTCTACAAACTTAAGCAAAGAATATACTGGAGGCATAATGTCTTGGCCAGTACCAGGATATTCAAGAATTACTTCTCACTTTGCAATGAGAGTACATCCAATTACTAAGGTTTATAAGCTACATACAGGAATTGATATTGGTGCTCCAGAAGGCGCGAACTTTATTGCAGCAACAGATGGATTAGTTATAAAAGCAGGAAGAAGTGCTGCATACGGCAACATGGTAATTATTGATCATGGTGGAGGAGTAACAACACTATATGCACATGGAAGTGAAATTGTAGTTGAAGTAGGACAACTTGTTTCGAGAGGAGATGTTGTTATGAAAGTAGGATCTACAGGATATTCTACTGGACCGCATGCTCATTTTGAAGTTAGAATAGATGGAAAATATGTACAACCATTAAACTTTTTAGAAAAACAATAATTATAAAAAAATATTTTAACAAAAAATGGAGGAAAAAATGAAAAACAAGATTAATAAAATAGTTTGCTTATCTATAATATTTATTTTAGTTTTATTACCTAGCTTTAGTGCAGCAACCAGTAAATCACAATTGAATAGCCAAATAGACGAAATAAACAGACAAGAACAAGAAAAAAAAGAAGAACAACAAGAAATTAAAAACGAAAAATCTGCAACACTTACAGAAGTAGAATCTTTAATAACGCAAATTAGCAGTTATGAAAGCAAAATTGAAGATTTAAATACTCAAATTGACGAATTAACAGTTCAAATAGAAGATACACAGTCAAAACTAGTTGTAGAAGAAGAAAACTTTAAGGAACAAGAAAAAAATATGCAAGAAAGATTAATAGCTATATATGAAATGGGAGAGATATCAGCTTTAGATATGCTTTTGAGCTCAAATGGAATTGTAGACTTAGTTTCCAATTATTATTTAGCAACAGAACTGGCTAACTATGATACTGAATTATTAGATGAAATAGAAAGAAAAAAGAATGAAATACAAGCAATGAAGGACAGCTTAGAGGAAAATAAACAAAAAATAGAAACAAATAAAAAAAATGTGGAACAAACAAGTAAAGCTTTAAAAGATGCAAAACAACAAAAAGATGAAAGAGTTGCAGAACTAAATGAGGAAGAAAGAATAATTCAAGCAGAATTAGAACAATTTGAAAAAGACAAAAGAGCAATTCAAGCAGAATTAGCTGCAATAGCTGCAGAAGAAGCAGCACAAAATGGAGGAAATTATACAGTTACTCCAAGTGCTAGTGGATACATAAGACCAATTAATGGATATTCTATTACAACTGGATTATATTATAGTAATGGAAGTTATCATGGAGCTGTAGACTATAGTGGATCAGGAATATCTGGAAAACCAATTTTAGCTGTAAAAGCGGGAACAGTTGTTACGTCAAAAGCTTTAAAATATCCAAATGGTAATTATAGAAGCTATGGTGAATACATAGTTATAAATCACCATGATGGAACAATGACATTGTATGCACATGGACAACCAGGATCTAGAAAAGTAGAAGAAAAACAAACAGTAGAACAAGGACAAGTAATAATGAATGTTGGAACAACTGGAAATTCAACCGGTCCACATCTACACTTTGAGGTTTTAGTTAATGGAAGAAGAGTAGATCCAAGACCATATTTGCCATAAATATATTTATAATGTAAAATCAATGGGAGTTAACCCCCATTGATATTTTAAAGTAAAAATACATATAATATATAATATAAACTTAAAATACATATTACAAACTATAATTTAGTTAAACATATAAATAAATATTTCAATGAATTAGAGAGGAATTTAAACAATTATGAATAATGAGAAAACTCAAAAAATTTATAAAATTATTATGCTAATTATATTAGTAGCATTTATTACATTTACTATAACAACCATTTTTTTATATAAAAATAATTTTGGAGATACAAAATATGTTTTAGTTTCAAATGACAATGGAGATTTAGCTAGTGATTTAGCCAGATTTAGAGCAATTATAGATGAATATTATTTAGGAGAAGTAGATGACAATAAATTAAAAGAGTCTGCAATAAAAGGATATATTGAAGGTCTGGGAGATGAATATAGCGAATACATTACTAAAGAAGAATACGAAGAATATAAGATAAATATTATGGGAAACTATGTTGGAATAGGCATTTATATGAGTGTATATAAAGATACAGATGAAATTGTAATTCTTTCTCCAATAGAAGGTTCACCAGCTGAAGAAGTCGGAATTTTACCTGGGGATATTATTTTAAAAGTTAATGGAATAGAATATGATGGAGAACATTTAGACGAAGCAAGTGCAGCTATAAAAGGAGAAGAAGGAACGAAAGTAAAAATAGAAATAAAAAGAAATGAAGAAATTATAAACCTTGAAGTAGAAAGAAGAAAAGTAATTGTAAACCCAGTAAAATCAGAAATAAAAAACGGAAATATTGGTTATATTAAATTAACAAGTTTTGATGAAGATACAAGCAAAATTTTTAAAGAAAAATATGAAGAACTACAAAAACAAAATATTAATTCATTAATTATTGACTTAAGGGACAATGGAGGAGGAATTGTGCAAGAAGCACTAACGATTGCAGACTATATGCTAGAAAAAGATGCTAAAATGCTAATTACTGTAAATAAAAAAGAAAATGAAGAAATAGAAAAATCCAAATATGATCCGATTATTACAATACCAGTTGTTATACTAGTAAACGAAAACTCAGCAAGTGCATCAGAAATATTAGCAGGAGCTCTAAAAGATAATAATAGAGCAAAAATAATTGGAACTAAAACTTATGGAAAAGGAGTTATTCAAGAACTATTAACATTAAAAGACGGAAGTGCCATAAAATTAACAACAGAAGAATATTATACTCCAAATAGAACTAAAATTAATAATGTAGGTATTGAACCAGACGAACTAGTGGAAAATGATGAAAATGTTAAAGAAGACTTACAATTAAAAAAGGCAATAGAAATGGTAAAATAATATATAGCTAATAATTTATGTATTTTTGGTTAATATTTGTTAAAATGGAATTTATAAATAAAAAAATTTTTAAAAAAATTTTAAAAAAAATTCAAAAAAACTATTGACTTGATGGAATTGGTATGCTAAAATAGACATTGTTCTCAAGCAGAATAAACTGCCTTGAGAACTTTAAAAGTACATTGAAAAGTAAACAATAAAATCCTTTGAAAAGAAGAACCAAGCGGTAATACAAAAGTATTACCAAATAATTAAAGAAAAGAATGAGTCAAGAACTCTAGAAGAAAAAAATAAGAGAGTTTGATCCTGGCTCAGGATAAACGCTGGCGGCGCACATAAGACATGCA
>USIO01000015.1 GCA_900554815.1 uncultured Clostridium sp. | reverse complement strand
TTGTTCAGCAGGCTTGATTGGGACGAACGCATGGCATTGTTCCACGAGCTTGATTGGCAAGAAGACTGCATTCCGTACTGCACGAATTTGTTCAGCGGGCTTGATTGGGACGACCGCATGAAGTTGTTCCGCAGGCTTGGTTGTGATGACCGCACGCAGTTGTTCAATAAACTTGGTTGGAACGACCGTGAGGAGTTGTTCTACAACCTTGATTGGAACGACCGCACGGATTTGTTCAGCAGGCTTGATTGGGACGAACGCATGACATTGTTCTGCAGGCTTGATTGGAGCAGGCGTACAATGTTGTTCTACAAGCTTGTTCGGAGCGATCAAACGGAGTTGTTCAGCAGGCTTGATTGGGACGAACGCATGGCATTGTTCCACGAGCTTGATTTGAGCAACTGCACGCAGTTGTTCTGCGAGCTTGATCGAGGCGACCGCATGAAGTTGTTCCGCAGGCTTGATTGGAACGACCGCATGTCGTTGTTCTGCGATCTTGATTGGAACAACCGCATGAAGTTGTTCTGCGAGCTTGGTTGGGACTACCGCATGAAGTTGTTTTGCGAGCTTGGTTGGGACGATCGTAAGTCACTTTTATGTCTTTGCACTCCGAAATTTTTGGAAAAATTCATTAAGGAAATGGATTATCCTACTCAGTTAGAGATAAAAAAAAGGCTTCTTGAAGAAAAAATTCTGGAAGAATAAACAAATCTCCAAAAAGCCGAGAGCATGATTATAATACTCTCGGCTTTTTTAATTGTGTAGGAATCTTTTCATTGGTAGTTTACGTGTTATTATTTTAAATACTCAACGATTGCTTCTATAGATAATGTAATAGTTTCTTCTTCTCCTGTTTCCATGTTTTTTATTTTAGCACTTTTTTGTTCTATTTCTGTATCTCCTAATGTGATTACATATTTTGCACGAATTTTATCTGCATATTTGAATTGTGCTTTTAAAGATTTTCCTGTAACATCTTTTTCTACATACAAATTATTTTTTCTTAAATTTTCTACTAAAGTTGTAGCAAATACATTTGCACCTTCTCCAATTGTAGCAATATATAATTGTGGTAATTTTGGTTGAATATACCTTTTGAATATTTCTGTTATTCTTTCCACTCCTAATGCAAATCCAATTGCTGGTGTAGGTTGTCCCTCTAATTCTTCTACTAAACCGTCATATCTTCCTCCTGCAAGAACTGTATATCCCTCTTTTTCATCAATGAATTCAAACACTGTTTTTGTATAATAATCTAGTCCTCTAACAATACCTCTATCTACAACATATTTAATGCCTAATGCTGTTAACATATTTTTTACTGAATCAAAATGTTCCTTGCATTCCTTGCACAAATAATCTGTAATGGCTGGTGCTCCTTGGTTTAACTCCTTGCATTTTTTTTCTTTGCAATCTAGTATTCTCATAGGATTTTTTTCAAGTCTTGACTTACAAGTATTGCAATATTGGTCAATATTTTTTCCTATAAATTTTTTTAATGCTTTTTGATATTCTGCTCTACAAGTAGGACATCCAATACTATTAATTGTTAATTTTATATTTGGTATTTGTAAAACATCAAAAATTGACTTTGCCATACATATTATTTCTACATCTGCCTGATAAGAAGCTGTTCCAATCATTTCTACACCTATTTGGTGAAATTCTCTTAAGCGTCCTTTTTGCACATTTTCGTACCTATACATTCCCATATTGTACCATACTTTTATGGGACTAGGTAAGCTCGCCATCCCATTTTCAATATAGGCTCTTACAACACCTGCTGTACCTTCTGGTCTTAAAGTAATACTTCTTCCACCTTTATCTTTAAATGTGTACATTTCTTTTTGTACAACATCTGTTGTGTCTCCCACTCCTCTTTGGAATAATTCTGTGTGTTCAAATACTGGCACTCTTATTTCTTTATATCCATAATTTTCGAATAAATTCTGAATTGTATTTTCTATGTACTGCCATTTATATGCTTCTTGTGGCAATAAATCTTTTGTTCCCTTTGGTCTTTGTATCATATTAATTTTCTCCTTTTTTATTTGCAACAATTTTTTATTTATTATATTGACTTATAAAAATTCATATATTTAATTTCTGTTTTCCGACCTCAATATATATTTACAAAATTTTTGGTTTTAATTCTAAATAAATTGGTTTTTCCTCTCCAATTATAGTGGATTTACCATGCCCTGGATATACAATTGTGTCATCTGGTAACAGCATTAGTTTATTGGTAATTGAATTAATAATGTCTTCAAAACTTCCAGTTGGTAAATCTGTCCTTCCCCAAGTTCCACGAAATAGAGTATCTCCTGAAAATAGGCATTTTTCTTTTTCACAGTATAAGCAAATAGAACCCTTTGTGTGTCCTGGTGTATGAATAATTTGAAACTCTAAATCCCCTATATGGATTTTGTCTTCATCATTTAATCTCGAATCCGCTTCTAAATGAATTTGTGGCATTCCTATATAGTAAGTTAAACTAATTGCTTCATTGTATAATCCTTCTGCATCAATTATGTGGATTAAAACTTTTCCTCCCATTTTTCTTCTCAATTCTTCTACTCCACCAATATGGTCTCCATGGCAATGGGTAATTAAAATATATTTTAATTTTGCTTTTAATAGATTTAGCATTTTTATTATTTCTTCTACATTTCCTGCCGGATCAATTACAATTGCCTCTTTTGACTTGCTATCTTGAATAATGTAGCAATTTGTGTCTTCTCCTAAGCCCACATCTATTTTTATTCTCTTTAGTATCATTTATTTTCCTTCTTTCTTTACACACATTTTATATTTATTTTCTACGTTTTACTTCATATACACTATCTACTTTTCTAATTGCTTTTAAAATTTTATTTAGCTCCTCTATGTTTTCTACTTCAACAGTTATTTCTGTTAATGCAATTCTTTCTTTATTCGCTTTTGAATTAACAGCCATGAGTTTTGCTTTTTGGTCAGATATTGCTCGAATAATATCTGCTAATAGGCCACTTCTATCATTTGCATATATTTCTATATCCGCATTATATGCAGCTTTTGTTTCATCAAACCAACTAACATCTATCATTCTATTTTCTTCTGTTAGTAAATCCTTTACATTTACACAATCTGCACGATGAACAGATACACCTCTTCCTTTAGTAATATAACCTATAATAGCATCTCCTGGCAAAGGATTACAGCATTTTGAAAGCTTTACTAAACAGTTATCAATTCCTTTTACTACAATACCACTTTTAGATGCTTTATTTATATTTGGTTTTGTTCTTGATAATTCTTCAATTTTTTCCTCTATATTCTCTTCTTTATGTTCTTTCCTATATTCTTCTAATATTCTTGATATAATTTTTACTGGAGATATAGCTCCAAATCCAACACTTGCATACATGTCGTCTATAGTATTATATTTATAACGTTCTAGGGCTATTTGCACCCACTCTGGTTTAAATAATTCATTATGAGTTATTCCTATTTTTTTAATTTCCTTTTCAATAATGTCTTTTCCTTTTTCAATATTTTCTTCCCTTTGTGCTTTTTTAAACCATTGCTGAATTTTTGTTTTTGCTCCACTACTTTTAACAAATTTAAGCCAGTCTCTGCTTGGTCCTTTAGAATTGTCGGAAGTAATTACCTCTACAATGTCTCCATTATGTAGTTTTGTAATAATAGGTACCATTTTTGTGTTAATCTTTGCTCCTACTGTTTTGTTACCAACTTCTGCATGAATACTATAAGCAAAGTCAATAGGAGTGCTTCCTCTTGGTAAAACTTTAATATCTCCTTTAGGAGTAAAAACATATACTTCATCTTCAAATAATTCAGTTTTTAGAGTTTTTAAAAATTCATCAGGATCTTGCATATCCTTTTGCCATTCTAAGGTTTCTCTTAGCCATGCAAGTTTGTCATCTGTAACTGTTACATTTGCCTTTTTTCCTCCCATAAAACTTGCTTCTTTATATGCCCAATGTGCTGCAATACCAAATTCAGCAACTCTATGCATATCCCATGTACGAATTTGTACTTCAAAAGGAGTACCATTTGGTCCTAGTAATGTTGTATGAATAGATTGATACATATTCGGTTTTGGCACAGAAATATAGTCTTTAAATCTTCCCGGCATTGGATTATACAATTCATGTACTACGCCTAATGCAGCATAGCAATCTTTTACAGAATTTACTAAAATCCTTAGAGCAAATAGGTCATAAATTTCGTCTAATGTTTTATTATCTCTTTGCATTTTTCTATATATACTATATAAATGTTTTGCTCTACCTGTAATTTCTGCCTCAATTTTTTGTTTTTTTAGTTCTACTTTTATTTGTTCTACAATATCGTTTATAAATTTTAGTCTTTCATCTCTTTTTTTGTTAATCCCATCTACTAGTTCATAATATTCTTCTGGATATAAATAGCGAAACGATAAATCTTCTAGCTCCCATTTTAGCGAATATATTCCTAACCTATTGGCAAGTGGAGCATATAAATCTAATGTTTCTTTAGCGTTTGCAATCTGTCGTTCTCTTTTTAGGTATTTTAATGTTCTCATATTGTGCAATCTGTCTGAAAGCTTAATTAAAATAACTCTAATATCTTTTCCCATTGCTAAAAACATTTTTCTGTAGTCTTCTACTTGTTGCTCTTTTTCTGTAGTATATTGCAATTTACTTAATTTTGTAACACCATCTACCATTTCTGCAATAGATTCTCCAAATTCTTTTGCTAATTCTTGCCTTGTTACATTTGTATCTTCCACTACGTCATGAAGAAGAGCTGCACAAATAGTTTCATCATCTAAGTTTAGTGTTGATAGTGTATATGCTACTTGGACAGGATGAATAATATATGGTTCACCTGATTTTCTTAATTGGTTACCATGTTTAAGTTTGGCAAAATCATATGCTTTTTGAATTAGTTTTGAGTCTGATTTTCTATTGTTTTGTTTCATTTTTCTAATTACATCTTCTATTGTTGCTTTTTTAATCTCCTCTTCTTCCATTTTTTTATCCTTCCTAATATTTTTATAGATATTTATTATACCTTATTTTTATACATTTTCAAAGCCTTTTTTAAAATTTTATGTAACTCAAATTTGTTAATATGATTTTCTTATATCTTTTAAATTAATTTGAATAGTATTATTACCATTAAAACTATTAATTTCTAATGTTCCTACTGCATCAATTTTGTCATCAATTTGGTATTGCTCTGCTAAATTTCCTAAGTTAAATCCAATTGCATCTATTTTATAGTTTTCATCTTTTAAAGTTAATTTCAAATGTTTTCCTTCTGATAATGCTCTAATTGAATCAATCTTTAAATTTTTGTAAAGAAAAATAGGCGTTTTATTTGATTCTCCAAAAGGCTCTAATAATTTTAATTGATCTATAATTTCTTCTTTCATGTCTTTTTTGGTAATTTGTGCATCAATATAAATAACAGGTAATAATTCACTAATATTAGCATTTTCTACTATTTCTTCAAATTTTTTTATAAAGTTTTCTATATTCTCTTTTTTTAGGCTTAATCCAACTGCCATACTATGTCCACCATATTTTTCTAAATACTTACTAGATTGGCATAGTGCATTATGTAAGTCAAAACCTTTTATACTTCTTCCGTGAGCCTTTAGCATTTTCTTTATCTATGCATAATAAAATAGTTGGTTTATAATATAAATCTGTAATTTTTGAGGCTACAATTCCAATTACTCCATGGTGCCAATTTTCTCCTGATAAAATAATACAGTTTTTGTTATTATATTTTTCTATTTTATGAATTGCTTCCTCATAAATTGCCTTTTCTGTGTCTTGTCTTTCTTTGTTGTATTTATTTAATAGTGCTGTAATGTTATTAGCATTTGTAATATTTTCTGTTAAAAATAATTTTGCAGCTTCTTCTTCATGTCCCATTCTTCCGCAAGCATTAATTCGAGGTGCAATTCCAAAAGAAATCATATTTGAGTCTATTTTTTTATAGCCAGATGCCTTTATAATTGCTTTTAACCCAACATTTTTTGTTACTTCTACTAGTTTTAATCCTAATTTAGCAATTACCCTATTTTCATCTACTAATGGAACAATATCGGAAATAGTACCAATACAAACAATATCTAAATATTTTAAATATTGTTTTTCTTCTAGTTTAAGTTCTATAGAAATTGCTTGTATAAGCTTAAAAACAACGCCTACCCCTGCTAACATTTTAAAAGGGTATGTAGAGTCTTTTCTTTTAGCATCCACCACGGCTATAGCCTGTGGCAGTTCTTCTAATGTTTCATGGTGGTCTGTAACAATTACATCAACTCCTAATGAATTTGCATATTTAATTTCTTCTATTGCAGATATACCACAATCAACAGTTATTATTAGTTTATATCCTTGCTGATGTATTTCTTCTATTGCAACTTTGTTTAATCCATAGCCTTCGTCTAATCTATTTGGAATATAATAGTCTACTTCTATCCCACATTCTAAAAGAAATTTTTTTAAAACTGTAATACTTGTTATTCCATCAACGTCATAGTCTCCATAAATAATAGTTTTTGTTTTTTCTTGAATTGCTTTTAGGATTCTATTTACTGCCAATTGCATATCTGGCATTAAAAATGGATCATGAAAATTATGCCTTTTGGGTTTTAGAAATGTTTCAATTTCTTTTTGTTCAGTAATTCCTCTATTTATTAAGATTTTAGCAACCAGTTCAGAAATATTATTGTTTTTAGCTATAGTTTTTACTAGTTTCTCTTCTGGTTCAAAGACTTCCCATTTTTTTGTCATATATTTCTCCTAATTTAAAATTTGCTCTTATTATATGTTATTTTTATATGTTTTTAAAGAGTTTTTACAGAATTTTTAAAGAAAATAAAATAGAAAAATCCTCAAAGGCAAACGTCTTAGAGGATAATTGGCAATAAAAAATTTTAAATTTATTGCCTTACTACTTCTAATATAAGTAAATAGATTAATAATTATCTCTTACTATTATTAAAAACTACTAATTATACATACCATACAATAAACAATTATTTTTGCTAATACCTTTAGAATTAAATTATAATTAGTAAAAGGTATTGCTTGTTTATTAATCTCATCGTAAGATTTCATTAGTTTTTCAATCTCTGTTGAATTACATTCTTTTGAATCTTCTAAATATTGTTTAGCTAAATATTTTGCTTTTGTCATAGCATCTGTTTCTAAATAGCTTCTTACCGCATAAAATACTAGTCCTAATGTTGTTAATATAAATAATTGCAACATTTTATTACTTACTATATTAAATATTGTAAAAATTGTAATTGCAAAAAAGTATAATATGTAAATATTGGAAAATATATAGTTAAATAACAGCATTTTTCTATTTTGTATAGAATGTATGCATTCATGTGCCAGTGTTTGTATTCTAGCATATCCACCTTTTAAATTTCCTATTAAAATAGTATTACTTGTTACCATATATAAACTTGTTCCGTGATTTTTCGTCAATACTTTTTTTAACTTTTACATTATTATTATGAATATGTTCTAGCATTTGTTTACATACTTCTTCATCTTCTGGTAATCTATTTGTTAATTCATCTAAAGAAGATTTTTCAGATAGTTCCTTTATTTTTTTTATACTAATTCCATAAATGCTTTTTAATATAATTAGTACTCCAATTAAAACTATAGCAATTGCAATATATTCCATTAAAATTTCCCCCTTTATTATTATAGTAAAATATAAAAAAGAACGTAATTTTAAAATATAGATTATTTCTATATAAAAACCGTTCTTTTTATAATATTTCCATAGTATTATTTTAAAACATCTTTTACAGCATCACCAATAATTTTATTAACATCTGCTAACAATACATTAAATTTTACTTCTGCATCAAAATATTCTTTTACTTTTGGTTCTTTTGTAATAAAACTATATAGTTCTTGTAGTTTTTGCATTTTTTCTTCGTCTTGTTTTTCTCCTTGAATTGCAAGCACTTGTGCTTCATATCTTAATTTATCAAATTCTTTTATTTTTTCTTTTAATTCTGGGTTTTGGTATACCTCTTCCTTTATTTTTTTGTAAGTAATATATTCTGTTGATTCTGATAAATCTTTTGCTAACTCATTTGCCTTGTCATAAACTTTCATAGTTTATTGTCCTTTCTTTATATTTAATTATGCATATGCATGTTTCTTTTTGAATGCCAATAAATTTGTAATTTCTCCTTCTGTATTTTTTGCTTTTTTTGTTTTTTGGTTCTTCTCTTGAGCGATTTGATTTGCTTGTCTTTGTGCCATTGTTTGGCAAATAGCTTTTTGATAAATAAAGTGTGTATCTTGAGCAATTTTAGTCCAATTGTAGTTTTCCTTTACTTCTGCCTTTGCAGTTTTTGTTATATTTGCACATAGTTCTGGATTATACAATAATTCTAAAATAGAATCTGCAATTGAATTAGGATTTCCGGCATAACTTTTCATTCCATTAATTCCATGTTTTATAATTTCACCTAATCCCCCAACATCTGAAACCACTGTAGGAATTCCTGCTAGCATTGCTTCTAGTGCAACAATTCCAAAAGGTTCATATGTACTTGGAAATACAGCAATATCCGAGCATTGATAAATTGGTACTTTCCTTGAATTTAAAAATCCTGCAAAATATACTTTTTGGCTAATTCCTAAAGCATCTGCCTGCATTTTTAAATCATCTATCATTCCACCTTTTCCAACTACAACTAATTTAGCATCATGATAATTAGCAAGAATTTTTGGCATTGCTGCAATTAAATGTTGAATACCTTTTTCATATACCATTCTTCCCATTGTTAATATAATTTTTTCGTTATCTGCTGCGTATTGTCTTCTGAATCCATAGTCTTTTTCTAAACCAGAAAATGCTGTCATATTTAGTCCATTTGGTATAACATTTATTTTATCATAAGGTAACCCAAAAAGTCTTTGTATCTCACTTTTCATAAAACTACTGTTTACAATTACTTCTGATGCTTCATATGTTAGTAACCATTCGCTGTCATTAATATATCTTTGAGTCTCATCATGGATTCCTCCATTTCTTCCGGCTTCTGTTGCATGAATTGTTGCTACTAATGGAATTCCAAAAGAATTCTTTAATGTTTTTGCAGAATAAGTTACTAGCCAATCATGTGCATGAATTACGTCAAATTTTCCTTCCTTTGCAATTATTTCTGATGCTTTAGCAATTAAGTTAAAATTTAGTTGCATAACCCAGTCAATAAAGTTATTAGGATTAATTTCGAAATTAGGAACTCTATATACTTTTACTCCCTTGTCATTTTCGTAATCTGGTAAATCTCCCTCTTTATATGTTACAACTGTAACTTCATGTCCATCTTTAATAAGCCTTTTTGATAAGTCGTGTACAACTCTAGCAATACCCCCAACAATTCTTGGTGGGTATTCCCAAGTAAGCATCAATATTTTCATTTGTTTTACCCCTTTCAACCTTTTTTCTATTGTATTTTAATCTCTTATTTGTTTTCTTTATCGTATTTATTGTATAAGATAATTTGATAAATGTAAACAAATTATTACAATTTTTTTGAAAAATTTTCTTTTTTTCTATTGAATTTTATTTTGTTATGATATAGTATTAGTTAATAAAGTTACTAAGGAGGAAAGGTTCATGCCACGAAAAGCAAAAGAATTAATAGAAGAAAATGTAAATGTATTAAAATCAGCAAAAAAAACTACTAAGAATAAATCTCAAAATCAAAGTAAAGCTGTTGTAGAAAAAAGTAAAACTTCTAAAAAATCATCAAAAAAAGTGAGTGCTGCTATTGCGGAAAGAGTAAATTCTTCTCAAAAAAAATCAGCGAAAAAAATTACTAAAAAAACTACTTCTCCCAAGAAATCTGTAGCTGTAAAAAATACTAGTTCTTCTCGTAAAAAAAATAATTCTAATTCAATTAATATGGTAGAATATTACGACTTGCCTTATCGTTATAACCAAACAACTGTCAAAATATTAGCCCAAACTCCTAAAATGCTTTTTGTTTATTGGGACATTTCTGAAAAAGATAGGCAAAGTTATATTTCTCAATATGGAAAGGACTTTTTTAATAATACCATACCATTTTTAAGGATTAAAAATGAAAACAGTAACTATACTTTTGATGTTGAAGTAGATGATTTTGCTAATAGTTGGTATTTACCAATTAATGATTCAAAATGTGTTTATACAATTGAGCTTTTTAGAAAGCAAAAACCTGAAACCACATCTGTTATTCAAAAAGATTTATATATTACCTCTTCTAATCAATTGGAAGTTCCTAATGACCATATTCTTTTTGAAAAGAACCAGAAAATAGTTTATTTTAAAAATGTAAAAAATAATCAAATTTCTAGTAAAAATGTTGCAAGTCTTAGTTTTATTAGAAATATTGGTAAAATTTATAATATATATGATTTATATAAAGAAATCTATTACAATAATGATGAGGATTTAAATATTTTGTCAAATCCATCTAGTAATCCGTCTTCTGACTTTATAATTAATAATTTAAATTAAGCTATTTTACGAAGGAGAAAATTATGAAAGAAATAAAAGGATATGTTAGTTTTATATTACATGCTCATTTGCCTTTTATTCATCACCCAGAAAGTGAAGATTATTTGGAAGAACAATGGTTATATGAAGCTATATCTGAAACCTATATTCCACTTTTATTAAATTTTGCAAAATTAGAGGAGGAACATGTTGACTTTCGTATTACAATGTCTTTAACTCCCCCTCTTCTTTCTATGTTAGATAACAGTTTATTACAAAAAAGATATATAAAATATTTGCAAAAGCATATTGAACTTGCCAAAAAAGAAGTAGAAAGAACAAAATATGATGTTCGTTTAAACGAATTAGCTAATTATTATTTAAATAGATATTCTAATGATTTGCATGTTTTTAAAGATATTTACAATTGTAATTTAATTCAAGGTTTTAAGCACTTTCAAGATATTGGAGTTTTAGAAATTATTACTTGTGGAGCAACTCATCGGTTACTTTCCAATACTTTATGTAACAGAACAAACTGTAAAGTCCCAAATTGCAGTGGGAGTTCAAACATATGAAAAATATTTTGGGAAAAAGCCTAGAGGAATTTGGCTACCAGAATGTGGTTATGTCCCTGAAGCAGATAAATATTTAAGAGAATTTGGAATCGAATATGTTATTACTGAATCTCATGGGATTTTATATGCAGATCCTACTCCTATTTATGGCACATTTGCTCCAATTGTGTCTCCTGATGGTATTGTTGCTTTTGGTCGAGATATAGAAACTTCGCGCCAAGTTTGGAGTTCAATTAATGGATATCCAGGTGATTATAATTATAGAGAATTTTATAGAGATATTGGCTATGAGGCTGATTATGATTATATTAAGCCTTACATTGCTTGTAATGGGGTTAGAGTACATACTGGTATTAAATATTATCGTATTACTTCTAAAGATGATAATAAAGATTATTATAATATTCAATGGGCAAAAGATTCTGTTGAAAAACAAGCTGGACATTTTTTAGATTGTAGAACAAAACAAATTAATCAGCTTTCTAATATTATGGATGTTCCTCCTATTATAGTTTGTCCTTATGATGCAGAATTATTTGGGCATTGGTGGTATGAAGGTCCTTATTGGTTATATATTTTATTTAAAAAGATTTATTATGATGACTGCAATTTTAAGTTAATTACACCAAGTGAATATATTGACCAGTTCTCCAATATTCAGATTTCTACTCCTTGTCGTTCTAGTTGGGGTGCTAAAGGGTATAGCGAAGTCTGGTTAAATCCTACAAATGATTATGCACATAGGCATCTACACAAGGCTGGGGAAAGAATGGTTGAATTAGCAAATGAATTTTTATATGAGCAAGATGACATAAAAAAGCAAGCACTTAATCAGTGTGCAAGAGAATTATTGTTAGCCCAAAGTAGTGATTGGCTATTTATTATTACAAATGGAACTATGGTAGATTATGCCAAAAAAAGGATTAAAGAACATATTGGTAGATTCACAAAATTGTATTATCAAATAAAAAATAATGATATTGACAAAAAGTTTTTAAAAATGTTGCAACAACGAGATTGTATTTTCCCTGAAATTGATTATAGAATATATAAATAAAAATAAAGTGGTATGCCACTTTATTTTTATTTATATATTCTAATTATTTTAATAAATTTTTAATATAGTTTATGTCTAAAAATTCTAGACAACTTTCCATTTTTCTTTTTACAGAATACTATAGATTAGCGTATATCTATTTTGTTTTTAGTAGATAATATATAAAGAACTTAAATTATGCTGTTTTCAAAATTAATTATTTTTAAATGGCTTTAAATGAGAGGAGAAATTTATAAGGTGATAGCTTCTTTTTGCATTAAAACTAATAACATAACTATTTTAGATTATCTGCTAGAACAATTTTATTCAATTCGGATTAGAAAATATTTATATATCTCGTCATAAGTTTAAAACTTATAATAATATTATTATACATTATAAAGGAGAAGATAAAAAAAATTTTATTTATACAGTTTCTACTTCTATAACAAATACTATTTTAACTTTTTACGAAAAAAATATTTTAAAAAAGATGATTTCTTTTAATTATTTTTATTTTTCTGAATTAGAAAAAAAATATATTTTAGAAAATAGCATTCAACTATTAGCCTCTAGCAAAAGTGATTATATTCATAGAGAAAATGTTATAACACAATCTACAACAAAATTTTTAAGAGAAAATCGTTCTTTTGTTTTAGATGGATTTATTAACTTTCGATTGTCAAAATATATGCAAATACTAGATGAAACAGTTGATTTAGCAGTAGACAAATTTTTAATTGAAAGAGAATATAATGAGTTTATAAGTTTATTAAAGCTCTATATTAATTCAAAAGAAACTAATGCTTCTATTATTCACCTTATTTATTCCAAAAATGAGTCAGTTTTGCTAGATGAGAATAAAAATTTAATTAATACTAATGAAAATGTTTTTTCAGCAAAATATTTGTCTGACATTTCATTTTCTTCAAATGATTATTCTTTAAATACATTATTGAATATCGTTCCAGAAAAAATATATATTCATTTAGTTGATTGTATTGAAGATGAATTTATTAATACAGTAAAATTAATATTTGAAGATAGAGTTTTTATTTGTAATGATTGCCCTATATGTAATATTTATAAATTATCAGACAAAAAATTTCATAAATTAACAATTAAAGACTAACCTCTTTACTCCATAAAGTTTATGTGATATAAATAAAGTATAAACTTTTTATGGGGGTTTTTTTATGGACAAAAAATTAATTACAATTTTAGTTCCTGCATATAACGAGCAAGAAGTTCTTAATATGCTTTACGAAAGATTAAATACTTTAATTAGTAATATTCCTAGTTATGATTTTGAGATTCTTTTTGTTAATGATGGAAGCAAAGATAATACTTTAAACATTATTATGGATTTAAGGAAAAATGATTCTAGAGTTTGCTACGTAAATTTATCTAGAAATTATGGAAAGGAAACTGCTATGCTTGCTGGACTAGATTACTCAAAAGGAGACGCAGTTATTATTATTGATGCAGATTTGCAAGATCCTCCAGAATTAATTCCTGAAATGATAAAATATTGGGAAGAAGGTTATGATGATATTTATGCTAAAAGACGTTCTAGAAAAGGAGAAAGTTTTTTAAAAAAATTTACTTCCAAAATGTATTATCGCATACTGCAAAAATTTACAAGAATTGATATAGGTAAAGATGCTGGAGACTTTAGATTATTAGATAGGCGTTGTGTAGAAGCTCTAAAACAAATGCGTGAATCTCAAAGGTATACTAAAGGTCTATATAGTTGGATTGGATATAAGAAAAAAGAAATTCTATTTGATAGAGATCCTCGTGCTGCACGGAAAAACAAAATGGAATTATGGAAAATTGATTAATCTATCTATTGATGGCATTACTTCTTTTACTACAGCTCCTCTAAGATGGGCAACTTTCTTTGGAATTGGAATTTCCTTAGTTGGTTTTATTTATATGCTATATACTATAATTAAAACAATTGTAAATGGCATTGATGTACCTGGATATGCTTCTACTATGGTTGTAATTCTATTTTTAGGTGGTATTCAGTTAATTTTCTTAGGTGTTATTGGAGAATATCTGGGACGAGCTTTTTATGAAACAAAATCAAGGCCTTTATATTTTATTGATAGATACAATGAAGAAAGAGAAACAAATTTAAAAAAGGATTAGAACAATATGTCTAGTTTTATTCTAAAAATAATTGCATGTATTACTATGTTTATTGATCATATAGGATACATTATCTATGGTCAGATTTCGTGGTGTAATTATATAGGAAGAATTGCTTTTCCTATTTTTGCATACCAAATAACAGAAGGATATACTCACACTAAAAGCCTTAATAAGTATTTCTTTAGGCTTTTAGTATTTGCTATTATTTCGCAAATTCCTTTTATGTTATTTCATTCAATAATTTCTAATGGTTTTGCATTAAATATATTTTTTACTTTAGCATTAGGATTATTGGCTATTTTCCTTTTTGAAAAATTACCATCTAAATTAATTTCTATACCAGTTATTGCATTATTGTGTATTATTGCTCAAATAACAAATATGGATTATGGTTATTGGGGAGTATTATTAATTTTTATATTTTATTTATGCAAAAATAATAAAATTTTATTGGCAACCTCTTTTTTTGCTTTACTCTTGGTTCGTTATGTGCCAAATCTAATAAGATCTAATTTTTATTATGGTTATATTTATTTTATGATATGTACATTTGTAAGCATTATTCCTATTTTACTTTATAACAAAAAGCAAGGTAGAAAAATTAAATACTTCTTATATTTCTTCTACCCTTCTCACTTATTATTAATTTACTTTTTAAATTTGTTATTTTTCAATTAATGCTTTATTAATTCCTCTTGCAACTACAGAACTCATATTTTCAATTAAATCGTCAATCTCTTTTGGCGTTACAATCATATTAAAGTCATTGGGTATTAATGCATTCTTTATTTCTTCATAATTGTCTTCTTCCTTTAATTTGTTTAAATACTCATTTGATTTAGATTCCTTTTGCAATTTTTCAATAAATAAGTCTAAACAATCTTCTGTTATGGTTGCTAAATCTACAACCATTGGCACTCCGCAAAGCTATAACAGGAATTCCTAGGGTTTCTTTGCTTAATTCTTTTCTTTTATTTCCAACACCTGCTCCAGGAGTTATTCCCGTATCGGCTAATTGTATAGTGCTACTAATTCTTGCTACACTTTTAGAAGCTAAACTATCAATTACAATTACCAACTTAGGATGTATATGGTCCACAATTCCCTTTAATATTTCTAGTGTTTCTATTCCAGTTGTTCCAAGAACGCCAGGTGCTATTGCGGAAACTTCTCTTGCATCTTTTTCTAAATATTGTGGTGCATATGTTAAAAGGTGCCTTGTAATGTCAACATCTTGTATAACTTTTGGTCCTAAAGAATCTGGTGTTACATTTTGGTTTCCAAGTCCAACAACTAAAATGTGATCTTGTTTTCCGAACATTTTTATTAATTAAATCTACTAGTTCCTTTTTTATACTTAATGCCGCTTTTTCAATTTCTGTTTCTGAAGCTATTTTTAAGTTTTTAATGTCTACTGTAACATAAGTTCCTATTGGTTTTCCTAATGCTTTTTCCCCATCTTCGTTTATAATATTTACTTTCGTTATTTTTATATTTTCTCCATCTTCATATTCTCCGTGTTTCTATTCCTGGTATCTCATTTTCTAAATTATTTGCTTTTTGGTAAACTTCTCTTCTTTCTGTAGCTAAGTCTGTTCTAAAATTAATCATTAAAAAACCTCCCTTTTCTATTATTGTTAGAAAAAATAGGAGATTTATTCATTAAGTTTAAAAATTATATATAACTGCATAGTATAGATTCTAGTCCAATGTTTAAATCAATTAATCCCAATTTAGAATTGGCATCTAAATTTGCTAATTCTTGTAATATATTTCTTAATACATCTTCTGTAAAATATGTTGCCTGTTTTTTATATTTTGTAGTTAGAAACATTTGATTTGGTTTTAAATTTAATGCTTCTGATATATTCTTATTTTCTTTTTGTGCAATTTTTACAAAATATAATTTTTTAAAATGGTTATAAATTAATATTAATATTCTTTGAATTGGTTCTTTATTATATAATAAATTATGTAGAATCTGCAAAGCAGCTGAAATATTTTTATTTCCTATATTATCTGTTAAATCAAAAATTACTGTTTCTGTTTGTTTAATACATAATTTGTCAATATCTTGTTTTTCTATTATTCCTCCAGGTCCAACATACTCAATTAATTTTCTTATTTCATTAATTAAATCTTGCATAAAAGTTCCACAAGTTTCAATAAAGTAGTCTATTGTGCTATCTTCTATTTTTACCTCATATGCAGTTGCAATTGCCTTTATTCTTTTGCTAATAGAAGCTGGTTTTAGTCTTTCAAAATTGCAAATTACTCCTAAGTCTTTAATACAATTATACAATTCATTTTTTTCTATTTCAGATTCAATAAAAATAATAACATTTCCTTTGCTAATTTCAGCATGATTTTCTTTAACGTAATCTAGCAATTTATTTGAAAATGTTTCTGCTTTTATAGATTTTCTTTTTGCTTCTTTTTTGAATAGTCCAGCATTTTTTACGATTATTAGCTTCTTGTCATATCCAAAGGCAGGTGTTCCGGATATCTGTAATTAAATTTTGTATGTTTGTTTCATCAATTATAATATAATTAATTCCTAAAATTTGTTTTCCAAAGAGTTTTTTTATTTTTCTTACACAATTTTCTAGAAGAAATGTTTCTTCTCCATAAAATAAATATAAATTATCTAATTTTTTACTATTTAGATTTTTTTCTAGTTCTTCGATTTTCATTTATTGTTTTCCTTATTAAAGATTTTTATTTTATAGCTTTTCTGCAAACTTTTGTGAATGAGCATGACATATTCCAATTGCCATACTGTCTGTAATATCATCTAGTTTAGGGACTTTCTCTATTTTTAAAATAGATTGCACCATTTTTTGTACCTGCATTTTATCTGCTCTTCCATATCCTGTAACTGCTTGTTTTACTTGTAAAGGTGTGTATTCAAATGTAGGGATTCCTCTTTTGCAACCTACTATTAAAATAACTCCTCTAGCTTGTGCTACATTAATCGCAGTTTTAGTGTTTTGGTTAAAAAACAATTCTTCTACTGCAATTGCTTCTGGCAAATATTTATCAATAATTAAATTTAAATCATCATAAATTTTTGTTAATCTTTGTGGGAACGAAACTCCTGCTTTAGTTAAAATTGCTCCATTATCTATTAATTTAAATTTATTCCCTATATAATCAATAATACTATATCCTGTTATTGCAAAACCAGGGTCAATTCCTAATATTCGCATTTTTCCTCCATTTTAGTCTGTAATAATCCTTAGAATTTCGGATACACTCCAAGCTTGTGAAATTGCTCCCCCTGGTTTATATGGAGTTTTTGAATCAAACAATTCTGGAATACTACCAACACAGACTCCTTCTTTAACTACTTTAATAAATGTTGTTTTTACATTATTTTTAAATTTTTCATATTCTTCTTGTAATACTTCTTTTTTCTTTTCTGACTTTTCATATGCTATGATTTTTTTATAAGCATCTGAATAAATTCCTAATAGCCAAACCCAAGTAATTCCTTGATGGTAGCTCATATCTCTTTTAAAGCTATCTCCACAGTATATATCAACATATTCTTTTGCACCTTTTGCTAATGTTTTCAATCCATAATTATTTAGTAATTTTGCTTTTACTGTTTGAAACATTTCTTTTGCATATTTGCTAGATGGCTCTAAAACTGGAAATGATAATGCAATACTAAATAATTGATTTGGTCTTATTTTTTCATCCCCTAAAACGTCATATAAACACTTTTTCTTACTGCAATAAAATTTTTTGGTAAATGCTTTTTTACATTTTTCTGCATATTCTTTGCAGAATATTTCTGTTTTTTCATCTGCAAATTTTTGGCTTAAATTTTCCAATACTTTTAATGCATTATACCACATTGCATTAATTTCTACTGCTTTCCCATTTCTTGGAGTTACTGCAATTCCACTTACCTTTGCATCCATCCAAGTGTTTTGTGTATTAGGAGTTCCCGCACTTAATAAATAATCTTTGTCTAAGTAAATGGCATTATTGTCTATATCAATACCATTTCTATAAGAATAAATAATATTTACTAATTTTTGGTATATATTATCTCTAATGAAAGTATAATTTTTAGTATAATTTAAATACTTATATACTTGCTCAAATAATAATAGAGAAGCATCTACACTATTATATAATGGTCTATTGTCATAGCCGGAGTAACCGGTTAGGAACTAGTCCAAATTTAATATCTCTTGTAAAAGTTAATAAAATTTCTTTTGCTATATCATATCTTCTAGTTTTTAAAGTTAGTCCTTCAAATGCAATTAGTGCATCTCTTCCCCAGTCCAAAAACCAATGATATCCTGCAATTATTGTATGTAGTCTTGTAAATTCTCTATATACAACAAAGGCGTCTGTAGCTTTTACTAAAGTTTCAATAAGTTCATTTTCTTGTTTTTTTTCTGTGTCTAATGTCTTTTTTACTAGTTTACTATCTTTTACAATTTTATTTACCCTTTTAATTTCTTTTTGAATTAATTTTGGTACATTAACTTCTTCAATATTTTCTTCTAAAGAGCAAATAAAACTAATTTCTTTTTCTTCATGTGGCTCTATATTTATTTCGTATCTTCCAACTACTACATGATTTTCTTCTGGATAAAATCCTCTTTTTTCTTCTTCTATATAAAACATTTGTCTAAAAATGTCATTTTTATGTTCTATATAATTGCCTTCATTTGTATATATGTATATAGGTGTTACTTTGTTGTCATCAATTGTAACTCTTACTTTTCTATCTTCTATTTTTTCATGTACTTTAAACTCATGATTTGTTTTCATAGTATGAAAATCTCTAAAGTTCATAACAGGTGATAAAATTAGTTTTATATCTTTTTCTGAATTTTTTATTGTATATAAAATACAAACAGTATTTTTACCATATTCCATTACTATTTGTTTTGTAATTAAAATTCCTCCTATTTCATAGGTAAATGTTGGTATAACATCTTTTTCAAAAGATATTTGGCTTTTATATCCTTCTGAAATATAATTTTTACATACATTTGTATATAAAGGATATTGATTTTCCCCTATTGTAATTGCTTCGTCTAATTTACTTAATAAAACATGTCTTCTAGCAGGTGGTGTAAGTGCTGCAACTAATAGTCCATGATATTTTCTAGTATTTGCTCCAATAATTGTGCTAGAAGCATATCCTCCAATTCCATTAGTTATAATCCATTCTGTTTTTAGTCCTTTTTCTAGGTTCAATTCCTCTTTTGTGTATTTCATATATTTTCTTCCTTTCAATATTTATTTATCTTTTTTATAAACTTCGTTTTTTAGAAATTTTGCTTTTTCATCATTCTCTAATTTTTCTGTTTCTTTTGCCATTCTTAGTCGTTCTTTTCTTCCTTGTTCACTGTTTTTTATTGCTTTTATTCTATCTTTATATTTTTCGTTAAATTTGCTTTGTTTTTTTGGCTCCATCTTTTTGCCCTTTTTAATTTGTTGTTTTTTTGCTTTTTGCTTTTTAGCGGTTTTTTCTTTTTCTGTCTTTTTTTGTTTCTGCAATTTTGTATTTAATAAAACATATTGTTTACTATTTTGCTGGTCATTAAATTTTAAGTCATTGCAAATTAGTTCAATAATAGCAGAAGCTACTGCATCTGGATCATGTCTTATTAAATCTTTTTTAATCATAGACATATCTTTTTGAATAATAGTTATTCCTTTCTCAGAAACTTTTGATAAGTCTTGTTCAACTAAGTCAGCGCCCATTTTATTATATTTTCTAACAAATTCTGGTGTAACTTCTCCTGTATCGCAAATGCAAAAATCTACAATTCCCTTACCTACATGTTCTATTAATGCATCTATATGGTCTGCTATGCTATAGTCATCAGTTTGCCCTGGTTCTGTCATAATATTACTAATATATATTTTTATTGCTTTACTTTCTTTTATAGTTTTAGCAACATTTTTTATTAATAAATTTGGGATAACATTAGTATATAGGCTTCCAGGTCCAATAATTATTGCATCTGCATCGCGAATAGCTTCTAAAACTCCTGGTGCTGGAATACAATTAGATGGAGTAATATAAATTCTATTAATCTTAGTTGCTTTGTTATATGTAATATCTGAAATTTTGTCTCTTTCTTCTACTATAGTACCATCTTTTAACTCTGCGCAAATAGTAATTTCATCTAATGTAGCTGGTATTACATTTCCAGTTATTTTTAATATCTCACTACTTTTTTGAATACTTTCTGCAAAATTCCCATACAATTCTTTTGTAGCTAACATATAAATATCTCCAAAAGATAATCCCATAAGCGGACTATTTCTAAAATTATGGTTCATAATTTTTTTCATTTCTTCTTCATTATCTGCTAATGAAATAATACCATTTTTTATATCATCTAATGGTAATAGGTTTAGTTCTTTTCTAGCATTAGATTTTTGCTTTCCATAATCAGAAACTGTAACAATTGCTGCTATATTGTTAGTATATTTTTTTATACCTTCCAATACAGTATTTAATCCTGTTCCACCACCAATTATAACAATTTTAGGTCCTTCTTCATAAACATTTTTGTTAAATATTAAGGATTTAATATTTACATTTTTTTCTCCAACAACTGTACTATTAGCTTGTACAAGCAATTCCAGTGTCCTTTTTTGTACAAAAATAATACCCAAGACTACAAAAATAAATCCAAATACAAATGTTACTATAATAAGTGCTAAGTCTTCAAAAAGAAGTTGCTTTTCTACTAGTATTTTTGCAAATCCATAACAGCACAATACTATTCCTATTACAACCATTAAAAACCATCTTTTCATTTTTGTACTTGATTTAAACCATTCAAAAAAACCTTTCATTATTTATTTACCTCTTTCTATTTTTCTCCAATTATTTCAATTTCCTCTTGTATTTCGTAACCTGTTTTTTGTTTTACAACTTGTTTTGTATAGTTTATTAATTCTAACACATCTTTTGCTGTTGCATTACCTGTATTAATAATAAAGCCTGCATGTTTTTCAGAAATTTGTGCTCCTCCAATTTTAAAACCTTTTAGTCCGCATTCATCAATTAATTTTGCAGTAATAAAATTTTCTCCTCTTTTAAAAGTACTTCCAGCACTTGGCTTATCAATTGGTTGTTTTTCTTTTCTAGAAGCATTATTTTCATCCATTTTTTTTAATATTTCTTCTTTTTTTCCTTTTTTTAATTTAAGCGTTGACTCAATAATAACCCATTTTTTTTCTGTAAAAATACTATGTCTATAAGAAAATTGCTGTTCTTTATTTGAAATTTTGCAAATATTTCCTAGTTCATCCATATAAATAGTATTTAGAACGATATTACTTATTTCTCCACCATAGCAACCTGCATTCATGCGAATTGCACCACCAATAGTTCCGTGGTATTCCACTGGCAAATTCTAATCCTGTAGCACTATCTTCCAGTGCCTTTACTGCTAGTGCAATTATAGATACTCCACTTCCTACACGATATATTATTTCATCTTTTGTTTCTTCTTTTTCTATTATTTTAAAACTTGGTTTTATTGTAATTCCCTTTATTCCTTTATCTGTAACTAATAAATTGCTTCCATTTCCTACAATAGTAACAGGGGTATTATTTTTATTTGTAAATTGAATAATCTTTTTTAAAGTATCTATATTGTCTATTTTTAAAAAATATTCTGCTTTACCACCGATTTTGAATGTGGTATGTTTACTCATTGGTTCATTTTTATAAATTGATTCTTTTGTTAAAATAGTTTGTAAAAATTTTTCAATTTCCAATATAAAACCTCCTTTTTGGTCTTCTTAGAAAATATTTCTAGCCTATAATGCTATATACAATGTAGAACAATTGTAACTTAATTTTCAATATCGGTAACATTAGTATTAAAATTGCTCCTAGAATATGTGTAATATTTTTTGTTTTCTAATGCTTTTGTTTCATTAATTACCTCTCCTGTTAAGTAATTAACAATATATGTATATTCAGAATTTTCAACTCCTATTTCATTTAATTGTGATACAGATAGTTTATAATAACACTTTAAATCTGTTGAATAAGAATCTGGTATTTGAATTAGCTCAATACCTATTTTTTCAATAATATTTTGTATATAACTGTCAGATCTTTCGTATCTTGTGCCAATTAAAAAGTTAGCATCTTTTGTTTTAATATACTTAGTGTACTGCTCTAAAACACTATTATTTACCATTGCTAATTGTCTATTTAAATCCTGTTGTTCTGTTTTTTCTATTATGTCTAGGCTAACCATAGTTGTTGTTCCAGCTAATATACTTAAAACAACTAATGTTATAATTAAAACAATAAGTGTTATTCCTCTATTCATTATATTGTTTCCTCCCATCAAAATTTCTTCTTTAGTTATATTATCCATCCTCCATTTGGTGATATTACTTGTCCTGTTGTGTAGTCATCTTCAATAAGCCATTGTACACATTTTGCTATATTCTCTGGTGTCCCCAATTTTCCGCAAAGGAATTTCTTTAATAATTTCGTCTTTAATAATATTTTTATTCATGTCTGTATCAATTGCTCCTGGGGCAATTGAGTTAACTCGTATATTAGACAGCGCAAGTTCTTTTGCTAAAGATTTTGTAAATCCATCCATTCCAGCTTTTGAAATTGAATAAAGTACTTCGCAAGATGCACCTGTAACTCCCCATATAGAAGAAATGTTAATAATACACCCTTTTTTATTTTTTATCATATTTTGGGCAATTCTTTTTGTTAAAAAAACAGGTCCTTTTAAATTTGTATTAATTATATCGTTCCAATCTTGTTCTGTTATATCTGTAAATAGTTTAAACTGGTCAATACCAGCATTATTAATTAATACATCTATATTAGTAAATGTGTTTTCAATATAATCTGCCATTTTTTTTATTTCTTCTAAATTAGAAATATTTGCTTTATAAATAGAAATTTTACAATCTCTATTAGAAAATCTATCTTTCAATTCTTGTGCTGCTTTTTCAGATTGATTATAATTTACTAATAAGTGATTCCCTTCTTTTGCTAATTTTTCCGTAATAGCTAATCCAATTCCTTTTGCTCCACCAGTTATTACAATGTTTTTTGGCATTTTTCCCTCCAATTTATAGTAAATAAGTTTTTCTATTTTTCTTATTTTATCATAAAACAATAGAAAATAAAAAGAGATTTTTAATAATTTCTTAATATTTTTCTATACAATATGTTTCCACTTATATATTAAAAGAGATTATATAAATATGGTTTCCTTCCGTATTTATGTAACCTCTTAAAATTAGTAATTTAATCATTTTTTAATCTTGCTTTTAAGGTTTCTAGTAAACTAATTTATTGATTTACTCTTTGTTTATATCTATTATTTATCACATTAAATATCTTTTCATTCATTCATTAATTATGTTTTTTACTATTTATTTCATCTTTTCTTTTATTTTTACTAATGTGTTTAGAGCATCAATTGGGGTTAATTCATTTAGATTGATTTTATCAATCTCATGTGCAATTTCTGCTAATTTATAATTGTACATATCTAGTTGTCCATTTAATTGCTTTTTATCTTCTTTTCCCTTAATTTCAACTTTTTTTTCTAATTTTCTTAAAATTTCGTTAGCCTTAGATACAACTATTTGTGGAACGCCTGCTAGTTTTGCAACATGAATGCCATAGCTTTCGTCTGTTCCCCCACGTATTATTTTTCTTAAAAATATAATGTCTTCTCCCTTTTCCTTTACTGCAATTGAATAGTTTTTAACACCATCGATTCTTCCTTCTAAATCTGTTAGTTCATGATAGTGTGTGGCAAATAATGTTTTTGCACCGCATTTTTGTTTATCTGCAATATATTCGGCTACCGCCCATGCAATAGACAGTCCATCATATGTGGAAGTTCCTCTTCCTATTTCATCTAATACTACTAAGCTATTGGCTGTTGCATCTTTTAGAATAGTTGCAACTTCCATCATTTCAACCATGAATGTACTTTGACCCATGCTTAAGTCATCAGATGCCCCCACTCTAGTAAATATTTTATCTACAACTCCAATTCTTGCATAACTTGCTGGTACAAAACTTCCTACTTGCGCCATTAAAGTTATGAGTGCGACTTGTCTCATGTAAGTAGATTTTCCTGCCATGTTAGGTCCTGTAATAATTGAAAGTCTATCACTGTCTTTATTTAAATAAGTATCATTTTGTACAAAAGAACCACTTGGTAACATTTTTTCAATTACAGGATGTCTACCGTTCTTTTATTTCTATTTCACCGCTATTGTCTACAATTGGCATTACATAGTTTAGTTCCTCAGCTACTTGTGCGAATGAACATAATACATCCAATGTTGAAACAATATTTGCAGATTTTTGGATTCTTTCTATTTGGCTTGCAATTTTATTTCTTAGTTCTATAAATAAGTCATATTCTAGAGAAACGACTTTTTCTTCTGCTCCTAAAATTTTATTTTCGACATCTTTTAATTCTTCTGTAATATATCTTTCACAATTTGTTAATGTTTGCTTTCTAATATATCTATCTGGAACTAAATTTAAATAAGATTTTGTTACTTCTAAAAAATATCCAAATACTTTATTATATCCTATTTTTAAGTTTTTAATTCCTGTTGTTTCTTTTTCTTTTTGTTCAATATTAATAACCCACTGTTTTCCTTCTGTTGTTGCTTTTCTATATGTATCAACCATACTATTGTATCCAAGCTTTATAATTCCACCTTCTTTTAATGTCACTGGTGGGTCATCTATTATTGCTTTATTAATTAGTTCATAAATATCTGTTAATTCATCTAATTCTTCATATGCATTTTTTAAAATTGATGAATTTGCTTGTTCTAGTAAGTGTTTTAATTCTGGTAATTGTTTAATAGAATTTTTTAGTGAAATCATATCTCTTGCATTAGCATTTCCATAAGAAATTTTTCCAATTAGTCTTTCAATGTCATAAATTTTTTTTAATATGTCTAAAATTGAACCTCTAAAAATAATATTTTCTTTTAGTTCTTTTACTCCTCCTAGTCTAAAATTTATTTCAGAAATATCTAATAAAGGATCGTTTAACCATCTTCTTAAATGTCTTCCTCCCATAGCAGTAGATGTTTTATCTAGCACCCATAGCAGAGTTCCCTTTTTAGACTTATCCCTTAATTTTTCTGTTATTTCTAAATTTCTCCTAGCAGAAATATCTAGTGACATATATCTTGTTGTTGTATACATTTTAATAGTATTAATATGTTCCAACTTTATTTTTTGTGTTTGGTTTAAATATTCAAGTAGTCCATTAATTGCAGAAATGCAAAATAGTTTATCTGAAAAATCTTCTATGTTTTCTTCTTTATCATCTATAATTTTATAATCATCTTTTATTTTTTCTGTATCTTGACTAAATTCTTTTTCGGTTAAGTGTGAAATAAAACATTGAAATCTTTCTTTAATTTTAGAAATTTCTGCAGTTGTTTCATATAATAGTTCATTACAAACTATTTCTGCTGGTGTATATCTTGCAATTTCATCTAATAATTTTTCAAAATTATTTGTTTGTTTAATTTGTGTTGTATAAAAATCTCCTGTTGAAATATCACATACTGCCATTCCAAAATATAGTCCTTGTTTGTAAATAGACATAATATAGTTATTCTTTTTTTCATCTAGCATATTTGTTTCAACAACAGTTCCTGGGGTAACTACTCTAATTACATCTCTTTTTACAATTCCTTTCGCTTCTTTGGGGTCTTCTAATTGCTCACAAATTGCCACTTTATAGCCTTTAGAAATTAATTTTGCAATATACATTTCTGATGAATGATAAGGAACTCCACACATTGGAGCACGTTCTTCTTGTCCGCATTCTTTTCCTGTTAGGGTAATTTCTAATTCTCTAGAAACTGTTAAGGCATCATCGAAAAACATTTCGTAAAAATCTCCTAAACGGTAAAATACAATGCAATCTTTGTATTCTTCTTTCACAGATAAATAATGTTGCATCATTGGTGAAAATTCTGCCATTATACCACTTCTCCTTCTAAATACCACATATGTTCATTAGTTATTTTAATATTAATTATTTTTCCTATTAATTGATTATTTCCTTTAAAATTTACAATTTTATTACTATCTGTTCTTCCTGTATATATTTGTGTATTATTTTTACTGGTTCCTTCTACTAGTACATTTTGAATTGTCCCAATATACTTTTTATTATTATTAGAAATATTGCTTTCAAATAATTCTTTTAGCCTATTAAATCTTTCATGTTTTATTTCTTCAGATATTTGATTTTCCATTTTATCTGCAACAGTTCCTACTCTTCTAGAATATATAAACATATAGATTTGCTCAAAATTTACACTTTTTATTACGTCTAATGTATCTTTAAAATCTTCTTCGGTTTCTCCTGGAAATCCAACAATAATGTCTGTAGAAAATGTTACATTTGGTATTTTTTCACGCATTTTACTAACCAATGTTAAAAAATCTTTTTTTGTATATTTTCTGTTCATATTTGCTAAAACTCTAGTACTTCCAGATTGTAGAGGCAAATGAATTAATTTACATACTTTTTTGCAATCTCTAATTGCTTCTATTACATCATCTGTAAAATCTTTTGGGTGTGGAGAAATAAATCTTATCCTTTGAATTCCTTCTATTTTATTAATGGCTCTTAACAATGTTGCAAAAGAATTTACTCCGCATTCTTCTTTCCCTAGTTCTTGCCATTTTTCGCTTTTTAAATATGAGTTTACATTTTGTCCTAAAAGCGTAATTTCAACAGTTCCTTCATTTGCTAGTTGCTGTATTTCTTCTAAAATATATTGTGGTGATCTACTTCTTTCTCTTCCTCTTACATATGGTACAATGCAATAGCTACAAAAATTATTACATCCATACATAATGGTTACACTTGCTTGATATTTATTTTCTCGTTTTATTGGAAGCCCTTCATATACTTGTCCTTCTATATTTTCTACATCTTGTAGTTTTGTTTTTTTTGTTAAAATATAGTATAGATCTTCTGGTAGTTTATGTAATGTGTGAGTTCCAAATATAATGTCTACAAATGGATAGCTTTTTTTTATTTTAGCTACGATGTGTTCTTGCTGCATCATGCAACCACATACAGCAATAATAATTCCTTTTTCTTGTTTTAATTTTTTTAATTCTCCTAGTTTTCCAAAAACTTTTTCTTCTGCATTTTCCCTAACGCAACAAGTATTTATAATAACAATGTCTGAATCACTTAATTCTTCTGCTTTTTTGTATCCCATTTGAGATAACATTCCAGAAATTTTTTCAGAATCATTTTCATTTAGTTTACATCCCATTGTTAAAATAAAATAGTGTACATTTTTATAATTTAATTGTTTTATTTTTTCTATATATTGTTTTTGTAAATTTATTTCTTCCATTTTTTCCTCCATTTTTGTGTATATTTTATTATAATTTAGCATTTTTTTCAAGGTGGTTTGTTTTATTAAATATTAAGTTACAAAATAATTATGCATATTTTTGAAATAAAATATGAAATTAGAAAACATATTGGAAAAGTATATGCCCATGCTTTAAATATATTTTTTATTGCATGTTTATTTAATTTTTTATTTTCTTGTCTTCCAATTCCAATAATTGAAATCGTTTTGGCATGTGTTGTACTAACTGGAAGTCCTCCAATAGTTGCTACAAGCAAACTAAATATTGTTGTTATGTCTGTAAGTAGTGCCTGTTTTAGATTTAATTTAGTTAAGTTTTCGCCTATATTTTCTACAATTTTTTTGCCTCCTATTGCTACACCTATAAACATTAAAATTGCAGTAAATAAAATAATAGGAATATATTCATACTGGTTGATGCAACTAGGAACACTATTTCCATTTAGCATACTTATAAATATTATTAAAATCCCAATGAATTTTTGTCCGTCTTGCGCTCCATGCATAAACGACATCCCACACATACTACTAATTTGGGCAATTTTTGCACTTTTATCTTTTATTTTTATTTTTAAAAATATTTTGTTTATTAAAATTGCAATAAAATATGTACCTATAATAGACCACAATAATCCAATTATTACATTTTTCCACTCGAAAAAATTAATTGCAGATAAACCATATAATGCTATTCCGCTTCCTGTTATTCCTGCAATTAGTCCATGTGTTTCACTAGTTGGGATTCCAAATATTAGTGCTATTAAGGCAAACAAAATAACAGAAAACATAGCACTAATCAAACCAATAATTCCATGAATACCTTCATTTAAGTTTATCATGTTGCTGATAGTGTTTGCAACAGAAATATTGCATAGGCTCATTATAATAATTCCGAAGCATATTAAATAAAGCACTTAAAAGTGATGCTTTTTTAAATGGCATCACTTTTGAAGCTACAAGTGTGCAAATAGCATTTGGTGCATCTGTAATTGCATTGGTTAATATTAGTAGAATCACTATTATTATAGTTATAGCAATTAATGGCATGTTACTCCCTCTGTGTGTATGTATTATTATTTATATTATGCCATTAGAATTTTAAATATTCGCTTATTATACAAATTCTATTAATACATTTGGTTTAAATTTTAATTATAAAATAGATTTTAATTCTGATAACTCATGAATTATTTTGTAGTTTTCATTCTTATTTATGTTTTTATTGGAAGTTATATAAATTGCACCGTATTCCAAAATCTAATGCCCCTTGTATATCTGTTTTTAAGTTATCTCCTATCATAATACATTCTTCTGGTTTATTTGTTCCAATAGCTGCTTTAAAACTTTCTGGATTTGGTTTAATTTTTATATTTTCTGTTGCATATATTTCTCTAAAATAGTTATAAATTCCTACTTTTTTTAGTCTTTTTATTTGTACATCTGCAAACCAATTTGTTAAAATTACTAGTTCATATTTTTTTTGTAAATATTCTAAAGTTTCTATATTTTTTTGGCAAATGCTATCTGGCACACATTTTGTAAAATATTTTAAAATTAAACTTGTAAAATTTTCTGGTAATTTTTTATTTAGTGTATTACAAAACATTTCCTGCATGCTATTTATTTTAAAATATTCATATTTTAATTCATAATTATTAATAGCTTTTACTACATTTTTTATATCTTCTTTTGTATATGGAATATCTAATTCTTCGAATAATTTATTTACATTTTGATAATATTCGTCTTTCCATTGAATAAGAGTATTGTCTATATCAAAAATAATTCTTTTTATCATGGCTTGTCCTTTCTTAAAAATTTATTCTAAAAATAAACTTTATTGCATGTGAACACATTAACGTACTCACATGCAATATTTTAGTAATATAAATTATTATAATCTCTTGGCATTATTGGTGGCCTTCCTCCTGCTCCCATTCCTGGGTATGGTGGTCTTGGTGGAATTGGTGGCATTTGTGGCGGTCTATTAGGTCTTCTACTTCTTTGGAATAATTCCCTTAATATTAAAATACGTATTAAATCTTGCAAAGTTTTATTAGGTGTTCTTTGTCTAGTTTGCGTTTCTGGCTGTTTTGCATTTGGATTTCTCACATCACCATTTTTTAATACTTCTCTAGTTTGTGATTCTTCAGTTTCTGCTTCTATGTTATTGTAAATTGTATTTGTCATTTCATCTACTAATTGTTGTGTAATTGGCATATTTATTTTTTCATCACAAATTTTACAAATCATAGGATATATTAGTTTATATATTTCTGGATACAATTCCATATCTTCTGTATTGTCCATTACATTATATCCATCTTCTTGAAATGAATATGTAGTCTCATTTGCATTTGGATATCCCAAAACGTTTCTCATATAGTCTTCATAATTTTGATAATACATAACTTACCTCCTAAATATTTTGTTATATATTATTCAAAAATTTTTAAATGTGTGAATTATAAATTATTTACAAGTTCTTTATAAATCTTTCCTCTTTGTTCAAAATTTTTAAACATATCAAATGCTGCACTAGCAGGAGATAGCAAAACAATGTCTCCGGGTTTTGCTATATTTCTTGCTTCTTGGACCGCTTCTTCTAGATTTTGGCATCTAAATATTGGTAATGATTTTTTAGTTCTTTTTAACTCTCTTTCTACTGATTTTTCAATTTTTTCTGCTGTTTGACCTAACAAAATTAAATTACTAACCTTTTCTACAATGGGTTTAGCCAAAGGCTCGTATTCCAAATGCTTATCATATCCTCCAGCAATTAAAATAATTGGTTCTTCAAATGAATATAAACCCGCAATTGTTCTTGTTGGACTTGTTCCAATAGAATCATTATACCATTTTACATCATCTAGTTCTTTAACAAATTCTAGTCTATGTTCTACCCCTTTAAATTTAGAAATTGCTTTTATTTGGTTTTCTATATCTGCTAGGCTTTCTGTAGCTGCAAGAGCTGCACAAACATTTTCGCAATTATGTATTCCTCTTAATAATAAATTTTTTGCTTCTATAATATGTCTTCTTAAACCATTTTGGCAATATTTAATTACACCATTGTCTAATATATAGCCATTATCTAGTTTTTCTTTGCTACTAAAATAGCAGACTTTTCCTATTGTTTGTTCTCCCATTTTTCTTGTAATATCATTGTCATAATTTAATACAACAATTCCTTCTTGGCTTTGGTATTTAAAAATATTAGTTTTTGCTTCAATATATTCTTCATATGAGTTATGAATGTCTAAATGATTAGGTGCAATATTTGTTATAACTGCAATATTGGGGCTAACTTTCATATTCATTAGTTGAAAACTGCTTAATTCTAAAACTATAATGTCTTTTGGTGTCATTTCTGGAATTTTTGTAAATAGTGGAATTCCAATATTTCCTCCTAAGTAGCAAGTGTATCCTTGTTGTTTTAATATTTCATAAATTAAGCTTGTAGTAGTTGTTTTACCGGTCACTCCCTGTAACAGCTATTATTTTGCCTGGGCATAATTCCATTGTCATTTCTATTTCTGATGTAAGAATTGCTCCTCTTGCCAATTCTTTTTGTATTTCTGGTTTAGTTGGCATACAACTTGGACTGCGAAAAATAATATCAAATCCTATTAATTTAGATAAACAATCTTTTCCTAAAAATATTTTCATATTGTATTCATAAACACGTCCCAACGCTTTTTTGTCAATTGTTTCTACTGTTTTTGTATCAAGAATTGTTACTTCTGCTTGTAATTTGTATAAATATTCTAGTAAAGGAATATTTGAAACTCCTAGGCCAATAATTGCCACTTTTTTTCCTTTTATGTATTTATTAAATTCTTCTAGTTTATTATTTTGGTAAGACATATTATATCTCCTTCTCTTTATTTATTTATGCAACATGTTTTCTAAAACTTTATCTGTTGCCTCAGATACGCAATTACATTGTGTTACATCTATTATAATAGTTTTAGGCGATATTTCATAATACCCTGACTTTTTTTGTATAGTATCTCTTTTTATAATGTTTTCTTCTATTTCTTTTCTTGTAATTTTGCTACCATATTGTATACATTTTCTATTAACTCTTTCTTCTAATGTTGCAGTTAAGAATAAATGATAATCTACTTGTGGGTATATTTTCATAATTCCTCTTCCTGATACTATTATATTATTTCTTTGTTTTAATGTGTTAATTAAATTTCTTGCAAATTCAAACATTTTAGTGTTATCTGCACTTTCCCCAAATTCCGATACCGCTAAAGAAGTAGCAGTAGATTGCAATTTTTCTTCTTCTAGTTTTATTCCATTAATATAAAAAAATGTTTCCCTGTTTTCTATTTTTAATTCTATTTTTAATAAATCCATTAACTCTTTTGCGTCTATATTTTTTAAATCCTTTATTGGTTTTCCTGAAGAAATAATTGCAAATGCAATTGCTCTATACATATTTCCACCATTTAATAAAATAGAATTTGGTATTCTATTTAGTAGTTCTCTACATATACTTGTTTTTCCACATCCAACAAGTCCTTCTATCCCAATTACTTTATTTTCCATTTTTCCCCTCACTTTTGTTTAGTATATTTTTATTGCATACATCTTAAGCTGTATTATATAATAAAAAAATTTTTTTCTCAATAAATTTACATACTTTTATTGATTTTCGCAAACAATATTTATTGCAAGGAGGTGCTTGTACAATGGAAAATAAAAATAAAAACAATAAGAATAACAACAATAGTAAAAACAACAAAAATAACAATCAAAAAAATACTAATAATAGTAATTGTGAATAGTTTTAATTTATTTTTTAAATCTATTTTATTAGGTACTATTTAATCTAGCTTTATAATTCTAAAGTTTTGTGTGGGAAATTTTAAATGCCAATTTTTATTATGCAACTTGGTACTAAAATTGCCAGTTTATCCTATACAATAAAAAAAGATGTTCTAGTATAATATTTTATTAGAACATCTTTTTACTATTCTTAAACTTTTACTTATATATTATTTTTTTCAATAAAATTAGTAGTAATTATTTTTTCGTTTTTGGGAAATTCAATTCCCTTTTCTTTTCCTGCTTTTATACATTTTAGTAACCATGCCATATTGTTTGCTAGTGTCCTCATTGTTTGCATTCCCTCTTTATCTTCTTTTACTTCTTCTGGAGTTGTTCCATGTACCATATTCCAATATTGGCTTGTTACAATTGGCATATTATTCATTCCAAAATACTTATTCAATTCATCAAAGCTTGATGTAGCACCACCTCTTCTGCAACTTACAACTCCTGCTCCTAATTTATTAGAAAATAGCTTTCTTCTTCCATAAAAAACCCTATCCAAAAAAGAACTCATACTTCCCGAAATTGCTGCAAAATGAACTGGGCTTCCAAATATAAATCCATCACATTGTGGTACTTCTTCTAAAAATTCGTTTACTTTGTCGCAAATAACGCATTTGCCTGTTTTTACACAATTTCCACAGCCAAGGCAACCTGAAATTGGTTTTGTGCCTAGCCACATAATTTCTGTTTCAATTTCATTATTGTTTAATGTGTCTGATACTTCTTTTAATGCTGTATAGGTACAACCATTTTCATGCGGGCTTCCGTTTACTAATAAAACTTTCATATTTTCCCTCTTTCTTATTAATAATAATTTAAAAGTTTTTATTAATTAAATTTTATGTTTTTATTAATATACTTATGAATTGAAAGTGTTTCTATTTTTCATTGCTTCGTAAATTACAATCCCGGCTGATACAGAAGCATTTAACGATTTTATTTTTCCTTTCATTGGTATTTTTACAAACATATCGGTATTTTCTTTTACTAATCTGCTCATTCCAAATCCTTCACTCCCAATTATAATACAAATTGGACCGTGATAGTCTTGTTTAAAGTAATTTGTTTTTGCTTCCATATCTGTTCCAATAATCCATAATCCAGCACTTTGCAGTTTTTTAATTGTTTCTGTTAAATTAGTAACACGTGCTATTTTCATATATTCTACTGCACCTGCTGAAGTTTTTGCTACAGTTGCATTTACTCCAACACCTCTTCTTTTTGGAATAATAATTCCATGTATTCCTGCTGTTTCTGCTGTTCTAATAATAGAACCAAAATTATGTGGATCTTCTATGCCATCTAGCAAAAGTATAAACGGATCTTCTTTTTTACTTTCTGCATAATGTAAGATGTCCTCTACTTCGCAATAGTTAAATGGTGGGACAATTGCAATTACACCTTGATGGTTCTTAGTTTCAGAAATAATGTCTAGTTTGTTTTTTTCTGTTTCTACCACAACAATTCCTTGTTCTTTGGCAATTGCTATTATTTTGTTTATAGATCCATGCCTTTCTCCTTTTTGAATAAATATTTTGTTAATATCTCTTGTAGAATTTAGCAGTTCTAATACTGCATTTCTTCCTTCTATTTTATCTTCATAATTTATTTGTTCTTTCATTTTTACTCCTCATCATCTAATTTTAGCACACTTAAAAATGCTTCTTGTGGAATTTCTACATTCCCTATTTGTCTCATTTTTTTCTTACCCTTTTTTTGTTTTTCTAATAATTTTTTCTTTCTTGTAATATCTCCACCATAGCATTT